>NZ_JANSHF010000009.1:0-94590 GCF_047461475.1 Synechococcus sp. WC10meta | reverse complement strand
CCCAGCAGGCTGGTTAACCCAATCAAAAACCCCAGAATGCCCCCACTCAACCAGCTCCACGGCCAGCCCAGGTAATAGGCTCCAACCACCGCAAGGGTCATGCTGGCGGCAATCCCGGCTACCGCCCCTTCCACCGTCTTTTTCGGGCTGAGGATGGAGAGCTTGGTGCGCCCAAAGGCCCGACCACACAGGTAGGCCGCTACATCGGCAGCGATCACGCAGCCAATGGCCAGCAGCGTAATCCATAGCCCTTCGCCCAGCCCTTGCGCAAAAGACAAGGCCCTGACCCGAATCCAGAAGCTGGGCAGCAACGCACAGTAGAACAACCCCAAAATCGAGGTGGCAATATCGGCAATGGTGGCCACCTTGGGCTTAAAGAGCAAATAAAAACAGATGATCGATCCCGCCACGATAAAGGCAGGGCTGGTCCACTCGGGCTTGACCTGCTGCAAAATCACCAGCACCTGGCTGGAAAACATGGTGGTGCGCATGGCCGGCGCATTGCCCTTAGCCCGCACCAGACGAAAGAACTCCAGTTGGGCCAGAAAAATAATCAGCCCAAGGGCTGCCGTGAAGTACCAGCCCCCTAGCAGGGTAACCGTCAGGGCAAACAGCACCGCCACGAAACCGCTAACCCAACGGGCTCCCATAGGCGCACCCCGCTATGTTGGCCAGCCGTTCCGGTTCGGGGGAGAGATCCCAGCCACCCGAGACCCTTGCCAGGATGCCTGCTCTTGCGGCCTTCGCCTCAGCGGGACGGAGTTTTGACTTCGACGTGGCTGCTGCAACGGCAATGCCTCCTGCCTTAACCTTTCAGTCTACCGCTGGGATCCCCCGCGATCTCCAGTTGGCGGGATCGCAGGTGTTCCTGAGCGTGGGATAATTGAAAAGCCGCAAGAACGGGTTACCCTCAATTGAATTTCAGAATGGTTCAGGAACTTACCCCTCCCGTGGCTAGTCCCCGCATCTCCGCCGAAGAGGCTCGAATGCTCTACGAAGACATGGTGCTGGGCCGCCTGTTTGAGGACAAGTGCGCCGAGATGTACTACAAGGGCAAGATGTTCGGCTTTGTGCACCTCTACAACGGGCAGGAGGCTGTGTCCACGGGGGTGATCAAGGCGCTCAAGCCCACCGACTACATCTGCAGCACCTACCGAGATCACGTGCATGCCCTCAGCGCTGGGATCCCGCCGCGAGCGGTGATGGCGGAGCTCTTCGGCAAGGCCACTGGCTGCAGCAAGGGTCGGGGCGGCTCCATGCATCTGTTTTCGGCAGAGCACAACTTTTTGGGAGGCTATGCCTTTGTGGCCGAAGGGATCCCTGTGGCTACAGGGGCAGCGTTTTCAGCCAAGTACCGCGGCACTGACCAGGTAACCGTCTGCTTTTTTGGGGATGGGGCCTGCAACAACGGCCAATTTTACGAATGTCTCAACATGGCCGCCCTCTGGAAGTTGCCTATCGTCTACGTGGTGGAGAACAACTTTTGGGCTATTGGCATGGCCCACAGGCGTGCCACTTCGGTAACCGACATCTACCTCAAGGGCCCAGCCTTTGGCATGCCTGGCTACCAAGTAGACGGCATGGACGTGCTGGCGGTGCGGGAAGCAGCTCAACAGGCCATCGCCCGCGCCCGTGCCGGAGAAGGCCCCACTCTCCTGGAGTGCCTCACTTACCGCTTCCGCGGCCACTCTCTGGCTGACCCCGACGAGCTGCGCAGCCCCGAAGAAAAGGAATTTTGGCGGCAGCGGGATCCCATCAAACGCCTGGAGCGCTACGCCTTGGAACACAACTTGATGACTGAGGCGGACTTCCAGGCCATTCACGAGAAAGTGAGCGCCGTAGTGGAAGACGCAGTCCTTTTTGCCCTGGAAAGCCCAGAGCCCACGCTGGACGAGTTGCACCGCTTTGTTTTTGCCGAAGATGAGTAGCTAGGCATTGGGGCAGTGCAGCTTGCCCTCGGGCCGCCATTGCCGCCCTCTTGCCAAGCCTTGATGCTTACCATCAGAGAAACCTTGTCCAGGTCTGCGCTCTTGCGCAGATTTTTTTGTAAAGGTCGCTTTCCATTTGTTTACATAGCTTCATATCATTGAGATGTTGAGTATAAGTACCTATTCTCAATCATGAGCAGTCCTCTTGAGTTTCCTTGGCTGTCGGCCCTGGTGCTCCTGCCACTGCTGGGTGCCTTCGGGATCCCCCTGCTTCCCCAGAGCTGCTGGGCGCGTTGGTATGCCCTTGCCGTGGGGGCTTTGGATTTGGGCCTGATGGCCTACATCTTTGGGTGGCACTACGACCTGCGGGATTTTTCGCTGCAACTGGCCGAGCGTTACGCCTGGGTGCCCCAGATCGGGTTCCACTGGTCGCTGGCGGTGGACGGCCTGTCCTTCCCGCTGGTGCTGCTGTCGGGCTTGATTACGACTTTGGCGATTGTGGCAGCTTGGGAGGTGGCCTACAAGCCGCGTCTATTTTTCTTTTTGCTGCTGCTCCTGTACGGCGCCCAGGTGGGTGTGTTCTTGGCGCAGGATCTGCTCCTCTTTTTCTTGATGTGGGAGATTGAGCTAGTGCCTGTTTATCTCCTCATCGCCATCTGGGGCGGGCCGCAGCGCCAGTATGCTGCCACTAAGTTCATCCTCTACACCGCCGCTGCTTCGATTTTTATTTTGGTGGGATCCCTGACAATGGCCTTTGCTGGCGAGGGCTTTAGCCTGGAGATGGCAGAGCTAGGTGCTAAGTCCTACCCGCTGGCCCTGCAGATCTTGGCGTATACGGCTTTCCTCATGGCCTTCGGGGTCAAGCTCCCGATTTTTCCCCTCCACACTTGGCTGCCCGATGCCCACAGCGAAGCCTCGGCGCCCATCTCTATGATCCTGGCCGGGGTACTGCTCAAGATGGGGGGCTATGGCCTCATCCGCCTAAACGCGAATCTCCTAGCGGAGGCCCACGTGTACTTTGCCCCGGTGCTGGCGGTGCTGGGGGCAGTGAACATCATCTATGGGGCGCTGGCGGCCTTGGGACAAAACCACCTCAAGCGGCGGCTGGCCTACTCCTCCATTGCCCACATGGGCTTTGTGTTGATTGGCATGGCAACTTTTACGGAGCTGGGGCTTAATGGCGCTCTGCTGCAGATGATCTCCCACGGGCTGATCGCGGCGGTGCTCTTCTTCTTGACAGGGATCACCTATGAGCGCACCCACACCCTTTTTCTGGAGAAGTTGGGAGGATTGGCCAAGCAACTGCCCAAGACCTTTGCCCTGTTTACGGCAGGAGCTTTGGCCTCTTTGGCGCTGCCGGGGATGAGCGGCTTTGTGGCCGAGCTGACGGTATTTTTGGGCTTGACCACCAGCGATGCCTATGCACCAGCCTTCAAAGCAGGGGTGGCGCTGCTGGCGGCAGTGGGTCTTATCTTGACGCCTGTCTACTTGCTTTCTCTGCTGCGGCAGACTTTCTATGGCCCTTCGGATCCCAGCCTGGTGCTGGAAGAGTACCTGGGCGATCTGCGCCCGCGGGAAATGGCAGTGGCCCTCTGCCTGCTCTTGCCAATTCTTGGCATTGGCTTCTACCCACGTTTGGCTATCCAGAGCTATGATGTGACAACGGTGGCGGTGGCAGCCCACTTGCGCAGTGCCCTGGCAACGGAAATTGTCCAGCGGCCCCTTTTGCCAGCGCAACCAGCTCAGGTAGCAGCGCTGCCCACCCGTAACTGAGAACTTTGCGGCTTGCTTAACAGGAAGAGCTGGTACTTTTCAGCTCTTCTTTTGCTTTTTTTAATGTTTGAGCTTGGACTTGAGGGGGAGGATGTCTTCAACCCTGCTGGGGGTGTTAACTCTAGCGAGGATCGGAAGGAATAGAGTTGTGTTCCATCAGGTTGAGTTGCACCACCAGCCACCATAGGGTGATGTCGGAGTAGGTTCCCCGCTGCTTCAGACGGGAGATAGAGTGAACCGGGTTTTGGCTGTCGATCATCCACTCCGAAGCAATGATTCGGCTACGTTCGCGGGCTTCCATTTTTTCTCTCCCCTCGCCAACTCTCAAAGCTTGAGATAGCTCCTATTTTCAGGATGGCGAATTTGGCGGGGAGCGTGTGAAAAAATATATTACGCGGGGATCCCAAGGAGAGCTAACTTTCTTAGCAATTGCAATCCCAGGGGCCAGTTAGTTGGGCGCTTGCCGACTGCGAGGGCCAGAGAAGCTTGACAAAGGGTCGAAATTTTTGCCAGGGGGGTAGAGATACCCTGACGGTAAGCCGATCCAAAATCTCATCGTGGGAGAGGCCTTTGCGAACCCATCCTTCACAGCTGTGCAGCTGCTGGGCGGCGCCGAGGAGAAAGCGGTTGAGAGGTGGTCTGTACGCAGACTAGATCCCGTCCTGAGAGCACCAAGAAGAAGCCCGCCAGTATCCCCCCTCCAGATCCATTTTGGTTCCCCAGAGCTTGCAGGCTATGGCCAACGCTATCGGCTTGGATGGCAACGACCCTCTGCCCCACTGGTGGCCGCCAAGCTTGGCGGTGATTAGGCAATCTGGCTAGGAAGAAAGTCAAGGGTGTAGGCTTGCTGGACGTCCAAGCCAGCTTCGACGACTCCCAGGGCAACCATTTCCTGAAAATAGGTCTGCCAGCGCTGGTGGGTCATGGCGCCGATCCCCAGGGTAGCCGCGTCGCCGGCAGTGAGGAGGCCGTAGTCTTTTAGGGCCTGGTGGGCGTAGGCCAAGAGGGCCTCGCTCATGTTGGGGTTGTCCTGCCGAATGAGGCGGTTGCCGGGGCGGGGATCCTCTAGGTAGCTTTGCCACCCTTCAATGGAGGCGGCCACAAACTTGCGCACTTGGTCAGGGTACTGTTCGGCAAAGGGGCGGGTGGTCTCCAGGGTAGTGGCATAAGGGGAATAGCCGTAGTCGGCCAAGAGAAAGACGACGGGATCAAAACCGCCCTCCTGGCGCACGCGGAAGGGCTCGGAGGTGACATAGCCCTGCTGGGCGGAATACTTGTCCAGCAGGAAGGGGGTGAGGCTGAAGTTGTAGGGGCGCTTTTGGTCGTCGGTGAAGCCAAATTTGGCCCGCAAGAAAGGCCAGTAGGTGAGGTTGGCCCCTGGCGAGACCCAAATGGGCTTGCCCCGCAAGTCCTCTAGGCGCTCGATGCCCACCCCCGGATGGGCCAAGAGACACTGGGGATCCTTTTGGAAAAAGGCAGCCACGGTGAGCACTGGAATCCCAGATTGCAGGGCGGCCAGGGCGTCAGGGCTGCCGCCGAGGACGAAGTCTGCTGCCCCCCCCGCCAGGAGTTGCAGCACGTTGACCGCCGTTCCCCCCATGCGGATTTCCACCTGCAGGCCGTAGTCGGCGTAGATGCCCAGGGCCAGGGCTTGGTAGAAGCCGCCGTGTTCGGCTTGGGCATACCAGTTGGTTACTAGCCGCAGAGGCCGGGATTGGCGGGATCCCGCTCCCACCGCCAGTAGAGCAGCTCCAGCAGCCAGAAACTGCCGGCGCGGCCAAGGCTTTGCAACGGCGTTAGCCATGGGCTTCCACGCTTTTCCGTCAAGGGGCAGGGCTCTTCTTAGCCTAGCTGGAAGATTGGAGAGAGGGGGCTAAGATCCTGCTTTTGCGGCAGGATGGGATAGTTGAGACCAAAGACAGCAGCACATCCCCATGGGCAAGGTGTATCTGGTGGGAGCGGGGCTGGGCGGGCGGGCGGGTCTGACGCAAGGGGCGCTGGAGATCCTGCGGCAGGCCGAGGCGGTTTGGGTGGATGAGCTGGTGGACGAGCGCTTGTTGGCGGAGTTGTCCCCGCAGGCCCAGGTGTGGCGACGTTCCGGAGAAGCGGGTTTGCAGGAGGGCATTCGCTGGCTCATCCAGCGCTGCCGAGAAGGCAAGCAGGTGGTCCACCTCAAGTCGGGGGATCCCTTGATCTTTGGCCGTGCCCGCGAGGAAGTGCAGGCCCTGCGGGAGGCAGGCTGTCCGTTTGAGATCTGGCCAGGCTTGTCGTCGGCCCTAGCCGGCCCTTTGTGGGCTGGGATCCCGTTGACCGATAAACACCTGAGCCGCGCCTTTGCCGTGCTGACTGCCCATGAGCTGGAAGCTCTGCCCTGGGGCGCTCTGGCCCAGTTGGATACGCTGGTGATTTTGATGGGATCCCGGCAGCGGCAATCCATTGGCACCCGGTTGCTGGAGTCTGGGATCCCGGCAGACCGCCCAGTGGCCCTGATCTGGGGGGCGGGGCAGGCGGAGCAGCGGGTTTGGGTGGGCACCTTGGCGGAGCTGCAGCAAGGGGAAGGAGGAGAGCTAGAAGCTGGGGAGAAGCTGCCGGCGCTCTTGGTAGTGGGCGAGGTGGTGCGGCTGCGGCAGGAATTTTTGCCGGGGATCCCACCGTTGCCGCCACCGGCTCCTTTGGCAGGCAAGACGGTGCTGGTCACCCGTGCTGAGGGGCAGTCGCCGGCTTTTCGCGAGCTGCTGCGGGCTCAGGGGGCGCGGGTGGTGGAGATGCCTGCCCTGGTGATCCAGCCTCCTAGCAGTTGGGATCCCCTGGACACCGCCATTGCCAACTTGCAACAGTTCAACTGGCTGCTGCTGACTTCGGCCAATGGGGTGCAGGCTTTTTTCGAGCGGCTGCAGCGGCAGGGGCAAGATAGCCGGGCGCTCCACTCCCTGCAAGTGGCGGTGGTGGGATCCAAAACGGCGGCGGTGCTGGCTCAGTATGGCATCCGCCCAGATTTGATGCCCTCCGCGTTTGTGGCCGAAGCCTTGCTGCCCATTTGGCCAGAGCCGGTGCAGGGGCAGCGCATCCTCTTTCCCCGCGTCGAATCCGGAGGACGGGAGGAGCTGGTGCAGGGGCTGCGGCAACGCGGAGCTGAGGTGGTGGAGGTGGCTGCTTATCAATCGACCTGTCCGGCAGCGGCGGATCCCCAGGTGGTGGAGGCTCTCAAAGATCGCCAGGTGGATATTCTCACCTTTGCCAGCTCCAAAACGGTGCAGCATTTTGCCCACCTCCTGCGCCAGGCAGGGCTAGGCCCTGAAGTCTGGGATCCGCCGGTCCAGATTGCTGCCATCGGCCCCAAAACGGCGGAAACCTGCAAGAAGGTCTTAGGGCGGGTAGATGTGGTGGCTCAGGAGTACACCCTGGAAGGGCTGTTGGGATCCCTCCTCCGGGCCACCCCCTAGCGGGATAATGGGAGGGCAGTCGGGACTCTGGACACCATGTGGCAGACGGCCAAGCTCTACGAAGACATCCTCTACGAGAAGACGGATGGCATTGCCAAGATCACCATCAACCGGCCCCACAAGCGCAATGCCTTCCGCCCCAAGACCATCGTCGAAATGATTGATGCCTTTCTGGATGCGCGGGAGGATCCCAGTATTGGAGTCGTGCTCTTGACGGGCGCCGGGCCCCATACGGATGGAAAGTATGCTTTCTGCGCCGGCGGGGATCAGAGCGTGCGGGGAGAGGCCGGCTACCTGGATGAGGCTGGGGTTCCGCGCCTTAACGTCTTGGATCTCCAGCGCATCATCCGCTCCCTGCCCAAGGTGGTGATTGCCCTAGTGGCCGGCTACGCCATTGGTGGGGGCAATGTTTTGCATCTCATCTGCGACCTGACCATCGCTGCCGACAACGCCATCTTTGGCCAGGCCGGGCCACGGGTGGGCAGCTTTGACGGCGGCTTTGGGGCCAGCTACCTAGCGCGGGTGGTGGGCCAGAAGAAAGCGCGCGAAATCTGGTTTCTTTGCCGCCAGTACACCGCAGCGCAAGCCCTGGAGATGGGCCTGGTCAATGCGGTGGTGCCGGTGGAGGAACTGGAAGCCGAAGGGATCCGCTGGGCGCGGGAGATCCTCCAACACAGTCCTCTGGCCATCCGCTGCCTCAAGGCTGCTTTCAACGCCGATTGCGACGGCCAGATGGGACTGCAGGAGCTGGCGGGAGACGCGACGCTCTTGTATTACATGACCGAGGAAGCTGCCGAGGGCAGACGCGCTTTTTTGGAGAAGCGTCCTCCCAACTTTCGCCAGTTTCCCTGGCGGCCCTAGGGGGCAGCAAACGATAGGCTGGACTCAGTTGTTGGTCTTGGCCGATGGCTTCCCACCCTCCGAGGCTGCTTTTGGTCGATGGCCACTCCCTGGCCTACCGCTCTTTTTACGCCTTTGCCCA
Organism: Synechococcus sp. WC10meta; assembly: GCF_047461475.1. Classification (NCBI taxonomy): domain Bacteria; kingdom Bacillati; phylum Cyanobacteriota; class Cyanophyceae; order Synechococcales; family Synechococcaceae; genus Synechococcus; species Synechococcus sp. WC10meta. The sequence continues at coordinate 86,464 of NZ_JANSHF010000009.1, read as the reverse complement.
TAGCCGCGAGGGGGGCTTGCGCACCTCCACCGGGATCCCGACCAGTGTCAGCTTTGGCTTTTTGAAATCGCTACTGGAGGTCTTGGAGAAATACCCTCCCACCCACGTAGCTGTTGCCTTTGATACCCGGCAGCCCACCTTTCGCCACGAGGCCGATGAAACCTACAAAGCAGGCCGTCCGGAAACGCCGCCGGAGTTTATTGAGGATGTGGAAAACCTCAAGCAGGTGTTGGCGGCGCTGCGCATTCCAATTTTGGCAGTGCCCGGCTTTGAGGCCGACGACGTTCTGGGTACGCTCTGCAGGCTTGCCCCCCAAGATTATCGGGTGCAGATCTTAAGCGGCGACCAGGATCTCTTTCAGTTGATTGACCCCGAGGGAAGAATTCGGGTTCTGCATCTCAACAGCAAAGATCGCGTCAGCGAATTTGGCCCCCAAGAGGTCAGAGAGAAATTGGGCATCTGGCCTTGGCAGGTGGTCGACTACAAAGCCCTCTGTGGTGACCCCTCCGACAACATTCCCGGCGTCAAGGGGATCGGCCCCAAGCGAGCGGCAGAGCTCTTACAGCGCTACGGCAGCTTGGAGGAGATTTTCAACCATCTGGAGGAGATCCCTGGCAAAGTCCAGCAGTACCTCAAGGAAGGGATCACCGCAGCCCAGCACTCCCAATTTCTGGCTCGGATTCACTGTGATGTCCCCCTTTTGCCCGACTGGGAGAGCATGAGGCTGACCGGGTTTGACCCGGCGGAAGTGCTGCCGCTTTTGGAGAAACTAGAGTTTCGCAGTTTCATTGCTCAAGTGCGCAAGCTGCAAGCCACTTTGGGCGGGATCCCAGCCCAAGCCTCTGAAGCCAGGACAGGTTCAAAGAATGGCTCTGCCGACGACGAGGCCCTTTGGTTTGATTTTGCTGCACATCCCCCCCCTTCTCTGCCGCCGGTACGCATTGTGGATACACCTGAGCAGTTGGAGCGGTTGCGGCAGGAGCTGTTGGCTTGCTCCGGGATCGTAGCCTGGGACACGGAAACCACGAGTCTAGATCCCCGCGACGCCCAACTGGTGGGGATTGGCTGCTGTTGGTCGGAGCGGGATGTTGCCTATTTGCCCATTGGCCACCGCCAGGGATCCAACTTGGACTGGAACCTAGTCAAACAGAGCCTACAGCCCATTTGGGAGGATCCCAGTCGCCCCAAAAGCCTGCAAAACTGCAAGTATGATCTCAGTATTTTTCGCGCTCATGGCATTCGCCTACAAGGGATCCAATTTGATCCCATGTTGGCTAGCTATGTGCTCAATCCAGAAGCTAGCCACAACTTGGCTGATTTGGCAGCTACCTATCTAAATTTACCCACCACCAGCTATGAAAAGCTGCTGGGCAAAGCAGACTCCATTGCCGATCTGCCTATCCCCAAAGTGGCAGAATATTGCGGAACCGACGCCTACTGCGCCTATCGTTTGGTGCCCATCCTCACCGAAAAGCTACAGCAAACTGACCCACGCCTCTGGAATCTTTTTATCCAGGTGGAGCTGCCCTTGGCTCACGTTTTGGAAGAAATGGAGTGGGTCGGCATCCGCATCGACACTGAGTTTCTCAAGCAGTTTTCTCAGGAACTGGAGAAAGAGCTGCAGACTCTGGAGCAGAAAGCCTACGCCCAAGCAGGCGAGGTTTTTAACCTCAACTCTCCCAAGCAACTGGGATCCCTGCTTTTTGAAAAGCTAAAGCTAGATATCCGAAAAACTCGCAAGACAGCCACCGGCTACTCCACCGATGCTTCGGTTTTGGAGAAGCTGGAAGGAGATCACCCAGTTGTTGAAACGATTCTCCAGTACCGCACTCTGGCCAAGCTCAAATCCACCTATGTGGACGCGCTGCCAGCTCTGGTAAGACGCGATACGGGCAGGGTGCACACCAACTTCAACCAGACTGTTACCGCTACTGGCCGACTCAGCTCCTCTAACCCCAACCTGCAAAACATCCCCATCCGCAGCGAGTTCAGCCGCCGCATTCGCCAGGCCTTCATTCCCCAGGAGGGGTGGCTATTGGCCTCGGCTGACTACTCGCAAATTGAGCTGCGCATCTTGGCCCACCTCAGCCAAGAGCTGACGCTCATCGAGGGCTTTCGCTCAGGGGAAGATGTGCACACCCTTACTGCTCGCTTGCTCTTTGAAAAACAAGAGGTAACTAGCGAAGAACGTCGCCTTGCCAAGACAATCAATTATGGAGTTATTTACGGCATGGGGGCGCAGCGTTTTGCCCGCACTGCTGGCGTGTCTCTGGCAGAAGCCAAGGAATTTTTGCGGCGATTTAACGAGCGCTATGCCGGCGTTTTTGCCTATCTCCGCGCCACCCAAGCCTTTGTGGAAGAACATGGCTATGTGGAAACCATCTTGGGCCGCCGTCGCTATTTCCCCAATTTGTCTCAGCTGTCGGGCCATCGCAAGCAAGCTGAGCTGCGGGCTGCCGTGAACGCCCCCATTCAGGGATCCGCTTCAGACATCATCAAAGTGGCCATGGTTCGCCTGCAGGAAAAGCTGCAGAACTTTCGCTCGCGTTTGCTTTTGCAAGTTCACGACGAGCTGGTGTTTGAAGTAGAGCCCTCAGAATGGCAGGACTTACAGCCACTCATTCAAAGAGAAATGGAAGGGGCAGTGCCCCTCTCCATACCGCTGGTGGTGGATATCCAAATCGGCCACAACTGGAAGAAGGCCAACTGAAATGTTAAGCTATGTGAAAGCGTTCGTTCTCTCCCTATGGCTGTTGAGATCTACACATGGCGTTTTTGTCCCTTCTGCATTCGCGCCAAGCAACTGCTAGACCGTAAGGGAGTCAAGTACATCGAATACGCCATCGATGGGGACGAGGCAGCGCGAGCGGAGATGGCCAAGCGGGCCAACGGGCGCCGGTCAGTGCCCCAGATTTTTATCAACAACCAGCACATCGGCGGCTGCGACGACCTCTACGCCCTTGAGGCCCAGGGCAAGCTAGATCTGCTCCTGCAGCAGGCTACCTAGATCCGTCCCTTGCTCGGGGCCTCGGCTAGCTACTTGAGGCAGACGGATGCACGGGCAAGGAGACTCAGCTTAGACACTGCCCTGCTTAACCCGAGCGCGTGCTTGTTTCAACATGGCAATCAGGGTGTGGTGGGCATCTTCGGAATCCTTGAGAGGGTGATCAAAGGGAATGCGCAGCGTTTGTACGGCTCCGTCAACCTCTACCTGCAAATCCATCCCTTCCGAGTCGATAGCCTGCATGCGGGCCTGGGTCACCCCTTCCACCTGACCGAAGACTCTGGCATAGAGCACTAGGGCATCGGCGTGGTCTTCGTTCATGTGCTTGCAGATGCGCTCGCTAACCTGAGGGGTGAGAGGGTCGGCCATAGAAGTGGGAGTTGCAAAAGGGATGTCCAGGTTTTAGTCTAGCGGACTCTTGGCTCAAACGAATCTTTTCACAGGCAAGGCCCAGCAGCTGAAACCAGACGGGGGTGGACATGCAGCTTTACGAGCGTGACTTCTATGCCTGGACCCAGGAGCAGGCGACGCTGCTGCGCACGGGCCGACTGGAGCAGCTAGATACTGAGCACTTGGCAGAGGAAATCGAGGCTTTGGGTAGACAAGAGCGCCGGGAATTGGTCAATCGACTGGGGATCCTGCTGGGACACCTCCTCAAGTGGCAGTTTCAGCCCCAGCTTCGCGGTAAAAGCTGGCAGGCTACGATCATCGAACAGCGGCAGGATATCCAGGAACTCATTGCGGAGAGTCCCAGCCTCAAATCTTATCTAGCTGAAGCGATGGAGAAGGCCTATCGCAAAGGACTGCTCCTGGTGGTGAGAGAAACGCCCCTCTCTCTACAGGATTTGCCTGATCAGTGTCCCTACACGTTTGAGCAAGTGATGGATCCCAGCTTTTACCCTGAAAAATAGGAGTGAGTATGCAGCTTTACGAGCGCGACTTCTATGCCTGGACCCAGGAGCAGGCGGCACTGCTGAGGTCGGGGCAGTTGGAGCGACTGGACAGAGTTCATTTGGCAGAGGAAATTGAGGCTTTGGGCAGGCAGGAGCGCCGGGAACTGGTCAATCGACTGGGGATCCTGCTAGGCCATTTGCTGAAATGGCAGTTCCAACCTCACTTGCGAGGTAAAAGCTGGCGAGCAACCCTTAGCGAGCAACGCCGCCAAATTCAGCGACTCCTCAAAGAGAGTCCTAGCCTCAAACCGGAGCTGGCGGCAGCTCTGGCAGAGGCTTACCAAGACGGGATCCTGCTCGTAGTAAAGGAAACACCGCTTGCTGAAGACGACCTGCCCGCCGAGTGCCCCTACACTCTTGAGCAAGTGGTAAATCTCGGCTTTTATCCGGGATGAGAACAGCTCAAAGGGCTTTGCTCGCCCTCGAGAAATGCCGCCTCTTGCAACCTGACAGAGAAAGCTGGGTTGTCCAGACCAATCTGTCCCCCAAGAGCTGCAACCAGAGCTTTGGGAGGGCCGACACCAGCAGGCCGAGAAGCTTATCACTGCTCATGCCAACACACTGAGAATCTTAATAACAACGGCAGGCCTCAAGGCTCACGAAAGCTGAAGTGAATTCCTCCTCGTGCTAGCGGGACAGGGTTCCTCTAGGGGGCAAGTGCTGCTAGGCTTTGCGCTCCGCGCCGCTAACGCGAGCAAGACTGAGCTCAGGCTCAACAACAAACAGCGGACACTGACAGCCCAACATGCCGGTGTAGCCCGCCGTGCCTACAACTAGGGCCTGGCCATCTGCCAACAGGCCATTGAGGCCAAGCCGAAACTACCCACGGCCAAAGTGCTCCGCACCGCTGTCGCGAACGACCTGCACAAGCGGCTGGTGGTGGGGGTCAAGAAGGCCAACCCCTGGTACTACCAAGTCTCCAAGTGCGCCCCGCAGCAGGCACTCCGCAGCTTAGAGCAAGCCTGCGCGCTACGCGCCGCTGACGCGAACAAACGCTGGCGGAGTGGACTGGGCCGGTTTCCCCGCTTCAAGCGCAAGGGGGTACGGGACAGCTTTTATCTCGAAGGCAACATCCACATCTCCGGCAACCGCATCAAGGTACCTATCTAAGGCCTCCGGCCCGCTTGGTGAGTGGCTGGTTACGCTGTGCGGAGATCCCCCCTACTGCCACCCCCCAGAACGTCGTGATCAGCCTGCGGGCTGGGCGGTGGTACATCTCTTAAGTGCTACGCACCGCTGAAGCGAACAAGTACGAGGCCCTGTCTCCGCAGGTTGAGGAGACGGGGGATGGGGTGGGGGTGGGCTCGGGCGTGAACCAGCTGGCCACCTGCGCCAGTGGGGAAATGTTTGATAACCCCAAGCCCTACCGCAAAGCCCAGAAGCGCTTGGTGAGGCTGCATCGGCGGCTGAGTCGCAAGCAAAAGGGATCCGCCAACCGCAAGAAGGCAGTGGTGCAGCTTGCTAGGGCCCACAAACGGGTGGCGGACATACGACTAGACAACTTGCACAAGCTGACCAGCTACTTGGCCAAGAAGTACCGGGTGGTGGTGATTGAGGACTTGCAGGTAAAAAACCTCCTCAAGAATCGCCGCCTGGCCGGATCTTTAGCCGATTGTGGCTTCTATGAGTTAAGGACTCCGTCCCGCTATCGCGAACGGCGACAGCTAGAGTACAAGGCCCAACTCTACGGCTGTCAGTTGGTGGTGGTGAATAGGTTTTATCCATCCAGCCAACTGTGTTCACGGTGTGGGCACCGACAGAAGATGCCACTTTGCCAGCGGGTGTTTCGGTGTGAAAGGTGCGGCCTGGAGATCGACAGGGATCTGAATGCTGCTCGAAAGCTACATGCTGCGGCACCTAAGCCGCTGCAAAGATCAAGCCAGGAGAGCTGAATAGGATAGAGATCCGCAGGAGCTAGTTAGCCAGCAGGTGCGCTATTTCCAGCGGCTTTATGTTTGGCGCCTGCCGAGGCAGAGTTGACCTGGCTGCAAGCCCCAGCGCGCTTGACCGATGAAGAAATTCTCACGCTGGTTCGAGAGGTGTTTTTGCCCTTGGGGATCGATGGTTTTCGCCTCACCAACGGCGAACCTCTGCTCAGGCTGGGCTCAGATGTGGCCCTCACACCAACAGCTTCAACCTCAGTCAAAAAGCCCAACTTCTCTATGGGGCGGGGCTACGCTGCATCAATGATCACAGATTGGGATCGCTGGCAGCAGATCTAGGCCAGAATCCAAGTTGCCCACCAAGTGGGGTTCGATGTTTCAGATTAGCGACTAGCCAGGATAGGGGATCCGCAGAAGCTGGTTAACAGGGGGGTTGACCACTTGCACTTCTTTCCCGTCCGGCCACTGGATCTGGATTTCCTTGACCACCGTCTCGGATCCTAGGCCAAAGTGGGCCACCGGCTCCATTTGGCAGAGGTAGCCGCTGCCGGCATCGATGGGCCGAATCTGCAGGCGGCCAGGAGTTACTAGCCGCACCAGAGCGCCGCGGGCTGGGGATCCCTGGCGAGTTAGAGGCAAGACCCTCAGCCAGTTATTGGCATTAGCCAGGGGCCGGTAAAAGCTTAGAGGCTGGGCGCCCGATTCCCCGTGGGCAATGAGCAGCTCCAGGCGCCCATCCCCATCCACATCCGCCACCGCCGCGCCTGTCCCCAGTCCCTGGGGCTCAGCCGCCTCCCCAATATCGATGGCCTGCCAGGAGCCAGAGCGCCAGCCAAACAGGCGGTTGGGCTCGCCGATGTTGTTAAAAAACAGCTCCGGGTAGCCGTCGTTGTCGAAGTCGGCAGCGATGACCGTGCGGATGCGGGAGGGCCTGGCCAGCTCGGGGGGAGCCACGTTTTTGAAAATGCCACTGGGGGTTTGGATCCAGAGGCGATGCGGCCCTTCCCAATTGCCGTACACCAAGTCCAGCCGCCCGTCCCCATCCAGATCCACTGCTGCCACGCCGCGCCCGTGCTCGTTGGGATCCGCCAGCCCCACCTCGGCGGCGATTTCCTCAAAGGTGCCATCCCCGCGGTTGCGGAACAAAAAATTGGGCCCCTGCTCGTTGACGGCGAAAATATCCATCCGCTGGGAGACCAGAGGCACGGCCACCAGCCCTCGCCCACCTGTAATCCGGTTCACCCCCGCCTCGGGCGCTACATCAGCGATCATCTGGTTGGAGCCCAGCTCGTAAAGCCGCATGGGGCCGCCGTAGTTGGCGACGAAGAACCCGTACTGTCCCCGGCCCAGGCGATCCACACAGGCCACCGAGCGTCCGGCAGTGAGGTTGAGGGCATCTTGGTTGTGGGGCAGCGAGAACAGATCCACCCAGCGGGAGCCCTGCCAGTCGAAGAGGCGATCCCCAAAGCGCTTGCGCCCGCCGAAAGTATCGGTATTCAAAACGTAGAGTTCTTCTTGGCCGTCACCGTCAAAGTCGCCAGCAGCTACCCCAATGGCCATGCGCCCCGCATCGGCCAGGGTGTCGTCCACCAGATCCACCAGCGCCTGCCCGTTCCACTTCAAAACCCGGTTCGGGCCGCGGAAGCCGCACACAAATAGCTCAAAAGCCCCGTCCCGATCCAAGTCGCAAACGGCAACCCCATAGAAAAGGGCAGGCGGGTTGAACTGGATGAGGGAGCTGCAATCGCAAAACATGGGGATCCCGTCCGACGGCTGGGGGAGGAACTCGTGGGACTCTAGGCTCTGATGGTATGCTAGATCCTCGCTGTTCTTACCTTTCAACCATGCCACGTACCAAATCCGCTATCAAGCGCCTCAAGATTGCCGAGCGAAACCGACTGCGCAACAAGGCTACCAAGGCCATGGTGCGCGCGCTCATGAAGAAGGTGATCTCTCTCTCTTCTGCCTACGCGGCCAACCCTCAGCCGGAAACCCTGCAGGAGATCCAGGCGGCAATGAGCGCTGCCTTTAGCCGCATCGACAAGGCGGCCCAAAAAGGTGTGCTGCACAAAAACACCGCCGCTCGTCGTAAGGCTCGTCTGTCCCGGATTGTGCAACGCTCGATAGCTGCTGCTCCTAGCTCCTCCTAGGTCAGCATCTGGGAGGCCTTGCCAGCCGGGATGCCTTCTGTTAGCGGGGATCCAGGGTGCACACCAGCCAGCGCCGCAGAGGGTGCCAGGCAGGCAAAGACAGGATCCAGCGGGACTGTTGCTCGAGCATCTGGCGCTCGAAGGGGTAAAGCCCAAACAGCTCGTAGCGGCTTTGGGCAACTAGGATCCCTACGGTGAAACTGACGCAAAGCAACAGGCCAAAGGTGGGCCAGCTAGGGCGGTAAAAGAGGGCATAGCGCAGGCCCGTCCAGGTGAAGTGTTGCCAGAGGCGGAGGAGATCTGCCCGCAGCGCCCAAAGACTAGGGATCCCGACCAACAGCCACAGCAGGCCCAAAAAGACGAAACTGCCGCCGTGGTAGAGCCGCAGCAAGCGTCTAGCCGCCGGCGAGAGGGATTCCAGGCCGGGAAGGACGCGAACGGCTTTCTTCTCCTCAACGAAGCTAGGATCAGGGGGCAGTGGCATAGGGATCCCTCCTGTAGGCGTAGAAAGCACCTGTTGAAAGCAGGCCTTTGTCATCATAGGGCTAAAGGTTCTTTGACGATCCTTGGGGCAACCGACCTTCCGGTAGGCAAGCTTCCCAAGGCTATAATGACTCTGGATTCTGCCTTGCTAGCTCAATGGATAGAGCACCGACCTTCTAAGTCGATGGTTGCAGGTTCGAGTCCTGCGCAAGGCGCTAGGCAAAGTTCTCCACAAGCTGGAGCTGGCCTCTAGCCGTATTTGAAGAACGAGGGCTGGAGCAACGGTGCCTCCCAGGGGCAGTGGCCTCTGCCTAGGGCACCCCTATGCACTCCCTGTAGCTTGCCAAGAGGAAGGACTCCTACCCTCCAAGGCTGGGAAGAGCGTTAAGCCGCCTCCAGGGAAGAACCTGGCTCTGGTCTCCCCAATCCAACGCTGCTCAGAGCGGATGCGGAAGCCGAGGTGGCCTACAGGCTGCACCTCCTGGAACTAAAGGGCCCGCAGCACCTCTCGCGCTGCCTCCAGGGTTCTTTCCACATCCGCCTCCGTGTGGGCCAGGGAAGTAAAGCCCGCCTCAAACTGCGAGGGCGCCAGATACACCCCCCGCTCCAGCATGCCGCGGTGAAAACGGGCAAACTTTTGCAAGTCTGACTGCCTGGCTTCCTCGTAGTTGCGCACTGGGCCGGCAGTGAAAAAGAAGCCGAACATGCCCGGCAGATAACCTCCGCACATTTCGTGCCCAGTCTCCCGGGCAATCTCCAGCAGCCCTGTCAGCAGCTTCTCAGTAATGCGCTCCAGATACTCATAGGTGCCTGGGCGGCGCAAAATCTCGAGCGTCTTGATGCCGGCAGTCATGGCTAGAGGGTTGCCGGACAGCGTACCCGCCTGGTACATTGGCCCCGCGGGCGCTACCATCTCCATGATTTCCCGCCGACCGCCATAGGCGCCTACCGGCAGGCCACCGCCAATGACCTTACCCAGGGTGGTCAGGTCAGGGATGACGCCAAACTTGCCCTGGGCGCCACCGTAGCTGATGCGAAAGCCGGTCATCACCTCGTCAAACACCAGCAGAGCGCCATACTTTCGGGTGAGCTCGCGCAAGCCTTCCAAAAAGCCTGGCTGCGGTGGAATAAAGCCAGCATTGCCCACCACCGGCTCGAGGATCACGCCGGCAATCGAATCAGGATACTGCTCGAACAGCGCCTTGACCGCCTCTAGGTCGTTGTAGGGAGCCGTCAGCGTAGCACTGGTAGCCGCCTTGGGCACCCCTGGCGAGTCCGGTAGGCCCAGAGTAGCCACTCCCGAGCCAGCCTTGACCAAGAACATGTCCGCATGGCCGTGGTAGCAGCCCTCGAACTTGATCACCTTTTCCCGGCCCGTGTAGGCTCGCATCAGGCGCAGCGCTGCCATACAGGCTTCGGTGCCGGAGTTCACAAAGCGCACCATCTCCACGCTGGGCACCGCTTCGATCACCCGCTCCGCCAGCTCGTTTTCCAGAACAGAAGGGGCGCCAAAGCTGGTGCCTTTCTCCAGAGCCTGCCGCAATGCCTCAATGACTTCAGGATGAGCGTGGCCCACAATGGCTGGCCCCCAACTGCCGATGTAGTCGATGTACTGGTTGCCGTCCACATCCCAGGCGTAGGCCCCTGAGACTCGGTCAAACACGACGGGATCCCCGCCCACGGACTTGAAGGCGCGCACCGGTGAGCTAACCCCGCCGGGCATCAACTGCTGGGCGCGGGCGAAGATCTCTCTGGAGCGGGCGGTATTAAAAGTGGGACGAAGAGTGCTGGTCATAGTAGGGCGGCTACTCGAGGTACTTCCTAGGCTAACAGGAAGGGGAGCTGGCTTTTAACTTTCCAGGCGGATCCACCCAGCGACCATCGGCTTTGATGAGCTCGATCAAAGCCTGGACAGCCTCCGATTCCGGTACTCTTTTCACTTCTTCTTTGCCGCGGTAGAGGGAAATTACTCCTGGCGTCCTGCCCACATAGCCGTAGTCGGCATCGGCCATTTCCCCAGGCCCGTTGACAATGCAGCCCATGACGGCAATGTCGAGGCCCACCAGATGCTGGGTTGCCGCCCGCACCTTCTGCAGCACTTCCTCCAGGTTGAAGAGGGTACGCCCACAGGAAGGACAGGCCACGTATTCCACCATGGTCTTGCGCAGGTTGAGAGCCTGCAAAATACCGTAGGCCACCGGGATCTCTTTTTCCGGCGCTTCCGTGAGAGAGACGCGGATGGTGTCGCCAATCCCTTCGGCCAAGAGCGTCCCGATCCCTACCGCTGACTTGATGCGGCCGTACTCTCCATCCCCAGCCTCGGTTACACCCAGATGGAAGGGATAGTTTAGCCCTAGGGCGTCGAAGCGGCGAGCTGCCAAGCGGTAGGCGGCCAACATCACCTGGGGACGGGAAGCCTTGAACGAGAGAACCACATTGTGGAAGTCTTGCTCAGCGCAGATCTCGGCATACTCCAGGGCCGATTCCACCATCCCCTCAGGCGTGTCACCGTAGAGAAAGAGCATCCGCTCCGCAAGGGATCCGTGGTTGACGCCAATGCGCAGGGCTTTGTTCTGGGCCTTGAGGGCTTGTACAAGGGGGACAAAGGCCTCGCGGATCTCGCTGCGGATGGCCTCTAGCTCAGCTTTTGTGTACTCCGTGCGCCCCGGCTGCGGCTTCTCCACAACGAACAAGCCAGGATTGATGCGCACTTTGTCAACGTACTTGGCCACTTCCAGGGCCACCTTGAGACCGTTGTGGTGGACGTCAGCCACCAGCGGCACTGGCTTGTAGGTTTGAATCAGCCTCTCCCGAATGACCTCCATGGCCTTGGCGTGGGCCAGGCTGGGAACGGCAACCCGCACGATTTCCGAGCCCGCTTCGTGCAGCCGGCGAATTGCAGCCACCGCCGCGTCAATATTGAGCACGTCTTCGTTGATCATCGACTGCACCACCACTGGGTGCTGGCTGCCGATCAACACCTCGCCAACTGCCACCGTGCGGGTGGGGCGACGGGGGTAGACCGGTTCTGGGTAGGGCTGCTGGGGGTTGGGCCGCTCCAGAGTTGGCATAGCTTGCTCAAAAGGGCTGCTCTAGCTTGATTGTAGGCGGAAACGTCCCCCTAGCGGTTACCCTTAGAAAGGCTTTCCAGGCAGCCCACCGCCTGCCCTACCCAGCTCAACTCCAGCAGACGGGGAAAAAAGACAGTGACTTAGCTGTCTGCCTCTGTGGGGGAATCCGTCGGGTAGTCTGGGAGGGGTCGGTTGCGAATAAAGTCTCTGGGCGTTACGTTTTCCACAAACTTGCGGAAGGCCTCCCGCTCCGCTTCATCGGCATCCTGATTCATGGGGATCGAGGCTTCGGCAATGACCTCCTCTACCGTCCAGATGGGGGCGTGGGCTCGCAGAGCCAGGGCAATACCATCGCTGGGACGGCAGTCGATCTCCTGCTTTTTGTCACCGCTAACGGTAACCAGCACCGCATAAAAAGTGTTGTCCAGCAAGGCGTGGATAATGACCCGCTCCAGCTTGATTCCCCAGGCCTTCCAGGAGTTGAGGATAAGATCGTGGGTCATGGGACGGAGCGGCTTCTGATCATCCAACGCTTGCAAAATGGCATTGGCTTCTGCTTTTCCTACCCAGATAGGCAGAGCACGACGCCCATGGGTATCGCGCAGGATGACAATGGGGCTCTGGTTAACGGCATCAACCGCAATCCCAGCCACCTCCATCTCAATCATGGTCAACTGCCTCCAGCCTTTGGATCTCGATCGTATCTACGGGCAGAAAACTTTGGCAACACGGCATGAGCTTAATCGGGAAATCAAGGGCGGTAGCTCTCCTTGGCGGCACCCGTGAAAGCCGCTGCATAGCCCTGGCCCTTAGCCAAGAAGGGATCCCCTGGATAGCCACGGTTACCACGGAAAGGGGCAGCCGGCTCTACCAGGGTTTGCCGGGTCAGGTGATGGTCACCCGCTTCTCGGCTGCATCTTTGGAACAATTCCTGCGAGAGTACCGGATTGGCGTGCTGGTGGATGCCTCTCATCCCTTTGCCCAGCAGATCTCGCAACTGGCCATTCAGGTAACAGCCCAAGTGGGGATCCCCTACCTGCGCTACGAACGCCCTTCGGAAAATCTAGAGCCCTGGGTGCAGGTAGTGCCGGACTGGCAGGCAGTCCTAGCCGAGAGCGTGCTGGCGGGACGGCGGGTGCTCTTGACGGTGGGAGTGAAGCCGTTGCCCTTGTTTGTCCCCTGGCAGAATCGCTGCCAGTTGTACGCGCGGGTGCTGCCGGAGTCAGTTTCCCAGGCAGTGCAGGCTGGGATTGCTGCTGAGCGGGTGATTGGCAGGCGTTTGCCCCTTAGCTTTGAGGAGGAACTGCAGCTTTGGCGGAAGCTAGAGCCCCAAGTGGTTATCAGTAAGAACTCTGGAGAAGCCGGCGGTCTTCTCATTAAGCAGGCCGTGGCCAAAACCCTGGAGATCCCCCTCTTGGTGATCCAGCGGCCTTCCTTAAGCTACCCCTGGTGTAGCCAGGATTTGGCTGAGGTGGTGCGGGAGTGCAAGCGTCGGTTGGAGAGGACTTAGAACGGCTCCTCTACTGGTAGGTCAGGCTCACGATCCTGACGGGATCCCAGCAGCTCCAGCCGCTCCACGGCAATAACGGGCCGCTGGCGCTCCTCACCTGTGGATCTATCTTTCCAGCGCTCAAACTTAAGACTGCCCGTCACCCCGACGAGGCTGCCTTTACGCACATACTCTCCGGCCACTTCAGCGGTGCGCCCCCACAGCTCCAGGTTAAACCAATCGGGCTTGTCTTCACCTTTGCGGAAGCGGTTTACCGCCAGGCTAAAGGTACACACCACCTTGCCCGACTCGAAGTAGCGCACTTCCGGATCCATACCCGCCCGGCCCACTAGGGTCACCAGGTTTAGGCTCATGGGCTTTTCTCCAGACCACTGACCGCCTTTGGCTCTAGTTGTAGCGCCTGCAAGGGCATCTTGTTGCAGGAGAGGCGTTGATTGTGTTGCAAAGATTTACAATGTCAGAAGCCCCAGAGCAACTGCCAGCCTCTATCCCGTAGGCAGATGCTCACCGGCCAGCAGGGAGGGTTTACTCCGGCAAGAGGACGCATTCAGCACCGTTGGCTATGGAATTTATCTACACATACGCCTGGTTGATCCCTGTCTATCCCTTGGTGGCAGCTTTTCTACTTGGCTTGGGCATTTTGGTGTTCAACGCCTGGACAAGGGCCAACCGGGCTCTGGCTGCCTTTTTGAGTGTATTTGCGACGGGGACGGCAATGGTCCACGCCTTTGCCCTCTTGGCCAGCCAACTCCAAGGCCATGAGACTGTCCTCAAGACCATTAGCTGGGCTCAGGCGGGCTCCTTCTCCCTCGACATGGGCTTTGTGGTGGATCACCTGAGCGCCATGATGCTGGTGGTGGTGACCACGGTGGCCTTCTTGGTGCAGATCTACTCCGACGGCTACATGGCTCAGGATCCCGGCTATGTGCGTTTCTACGCCTACCTGAGCCTATTTGCTTCCTCGATGCTGGGTCTGGTTCTTAGCCCCAACCTGGTGCAGATCTACATTTTCTGGGAGCTGGTGGGGATGTGCTCCTACCTGCTGATTGGGTTTTGGTACGACCGGCAGACGGCAGCGGAGGCAGCCCAGAAGGCATTTGTCGTCAACCGGGTGGGGGACTTTGGACTGCTGCTAGGCATTTTGGGCTTTTACTGGGTCTCCGGCACTTTTGGGTTTGAGGAGCTGGCCCACAATCTAGAACAGAGGGTGGCCAGTGGGGCGGTAAGCAGCAGCCTAGTGGCCCTCTTTGCCGTGTTGGTGTTCTTGGGGCCGGTGGCCAAGTCGGCTCAGTTTCCGCTACACGTGTGGCTGCCGGATGCCATGGAAGGTCCCACGCCCATTTCCGCCCTCATCCACGCGGCCACGATGGTGGCAGCAGGGGTATTCCTGTTGGCGCGCATGTTCCCGGTGCTGGAAGGGATCCCGCTGGCCATGGATCTCATTGCCTGGACGGGGGCAGGCACGGCTTTCTTGGGGGCCAGCATTGCCATCACCCAAAACGACATCAAAAAGGGCCTGGCCTACTCCACCATTTCCCAACTGGGCTACATGGTCATGGCCATGGGATCCGGTGCCTATGGGGCTAGCTTGTTTCACCTAGTGACCCACGCCTACTTCAAGGCGCTGCTCTTTCTGTGCTCTGGCTCGGTCATCCACGGCATGGAGGCAGTGGTGGGCCACGACCCGGTTTTGGCCCAGGACATGCGTTTGATGGGGGGCCTGCGCAAATACATGCCGGTTACGGCCATTACGTTCTTAATTGGCACGCTGGCCATCTGTGGGATCCCGCCCTTTGCCGGCTTTTGGTCTAAGGATGAGATCTTGGCTTCAGTTTTTGAGCACAACCCGGCCCTCTGGGGGGTGGGCTTCCTCACGGCAGGGATCACTGCCTTCTACATGTTCCGCATCTACTTCCTCACCTTTGAAGGGGAGTTCCGCGGCACCAACCTGAGACTGCGGCAGGAGGTAGCCGTCAGCCAAGGTCGACCGGTGCCAGCTTTTGCCTATGCGTTTGCCGGGAAGGAGGCAGCCTTTGGGCCTGGAGCCATGAACATCCACGAAAAGCCCCAGCCCAGCAGCCACCCTGAAGCTGTGGAAGACGGACACGATAGGCACGGTCACGCCACCAAGCCGCATGAGTCTCCTCTGTCGATGACGATTCCGCTGGTGGCGCTGGCTGTTCCCTCGGTGCTGATTGGCTTGGTGGGTACTCCCTTTGCCAACTTCTTCGAGGCGTTCATCCCTCCGCCCAGCGAGTCGGCAACAGAGGTCAGCTCCCCCTGGGCCCAGGTGGCAGCCGAGTGGCAGGGGGTGCTCGGCGGTCACTTCAACTGGACGGAGTTTGCCATCATGGCGGGCAGCTCGGTGGGCATTGGGCTAATTGGGATTGCCCTGGCCGGTCTCATCTACTGGCAGAAGCGCCTTGATCCCAGCACTTTCCCCCGCAGCCTGCAGCCGCTGTACTACTTCTCCCTCAACAAGTGGTACCTCGACGACCTCTACGAGCGCGTCTTTGTGCGGGGCACTCGCTTTGTGGCACGGGAGGCGCTGGAAGTGGACAGCCGCATTGTGGATGGGGTGGTCAACCTGACGGGACTGGTAGCGATGGTCGGCGGCGAGGTGATGAAATACCTGGAGAATGGCAAGGCCCAGTTCTATGCCCTGATCATCTTTGCAGCGGTGGTGGTGATGGTGGTACTTGCTGGGGTTGGAATTTAGGCTGGGGCAGCGCTGCCCACACTAACAAGGATCCCCTGGCCGGGGATCCTAGCTGGGGAAGAGATCACAGCCTCCAGCAAAGAAGGGATCCCTTCCTGCCAAGTGGGTTGGACTTACTTATTGGGCTGAGGGGTGACCCGCAAGTAGGGTTTGAGCTCCTTGTAGCCCTTCGGGAACTTTTCTTTCAGCACCTCTGGATCTTGCAGGGAAGGCGGGATGATGACGTCGTCGCCATCTTTCCAGTCAGCAGGCGTAACGACGTTGTACTTATCCGACAACTGCAGAGCATCAATGACCCGCAAGATCTCATCAAAATTGCGGCCTGTGCTGGCTGGGTAGGTGATGATTAGGCGTATCTTCTTGTTGGGATCGATGATAAATACCGACCGGACGGTTAGGGGCAGCCCCTCTTGGTTGAGGTTGGTCTGATCCAGCATGCCGTAGAGCTGGGAGACCTTGCGGTCGGCATCCGCCAAAATGGGATAGGTCACCTGGGCATTCTGGGTTTCCTCAATGTCTTTCACCCAGCCAACGTGGGAGTCCACGTCGTCCACACTGAGGCCCAGCACTTTCACGCCCCGCTTCTCAAATTCGGGCATTAGCTTGGCAACCCTGCCCAGTTCGGTGGTGCAGACCGGCGTGTAGTCGGCAGGGTGCGAGAACAACACCACCCAGCTATCCCCAGCCCAGGAATAGAAGTCGATGTCGCCATGGGTGGACTTTTGCGTAAAGTTAGGGGCAGTGTCCCCAAGTCGGAGAGACATACGCTCTATCCTCCCTAAGATGCAGTGCGGTAAGACAGGGATCCGAAACCCTTCAATCCCATTTCTTTTGATCTTGCCACACAAACCCCACTTTTCCGAGCGGATTTAGGTAATTTTAAGATCATCGTCACCTTGCCGGCAGCAGGAAGGGCTCTTTGCTGCTAGGTTGCGTTTCAAACAGAACGCGCGGATCTTGACGTCCCCTTAAGTTCTTTTAAGTTCTTCGCGGGCTGCAACGAGAAGGGGTAGCATTCTAAACAAGTAAAGCAGTGGCATTCCAGGAGTATGCTGGATAACCTAGTTCCCCCCAGCAGGAGAACTAATGGAAAACGCGGAGACAGTCACAATCTATAGCTTGGCCACTCTGTGGGCCCAAAAATATGTAGACAAGCTGAGGGCGCAGGCGGCTGGGGGTGGGCCGCTAGGCCTGCAACTAGCCGACAAGGTGAAGGGATCCCTGCGCTTTGCCAGCTCCCAGGCCTGGGCGAAAACGGAAAAGCTCTTGGCTTCCGAAATACCACGGCAGGGACTGGATCCGGACTTAATCGATCCCTGGAAAATTGCGGAGGACTCTCAAAGTCTCTTTGAGCAGGCAGCCCAGAGCTGCGAGGAGGGCATCCCTCCCTCCCGCTTTTCGGTGAAGATCGCGCCCCTCTGCGGTCAACTGCGGGCTCGTTACAGCGAGCGGGATCCGCGAGTGCTCGGCTTCTTGAGCATGCAGTTCCACTACACCGGACAAATGCTGCTGCAGGCCCTGTTGCCTGAGGAGCGCAGCCTCTTCTACCCCTACTTGAAGGTGATGGACGACCACCTGTACATGCCGCTGCAGAAGATGGTCAAGGCTGCTGCCGACCAGGCGGGGGACAGTCCTTCTGTTTCTCTAGTGGCCATTCAGGAACTGTTACCCATTGTTACCAGCGTAGCTGAGTTCATCTGTGCCGAGGTGGCAGAACGTTTCAGCGGCTACTGCTGCGAGAGTGGCCCCCTGACGGATCTTGGAGTGCGGGCTTCCAGCATCCGTGATGTGGAGATGTTTCAGGTGTACCTGGGCCTCTGTGCTCTAGAAGGCAGCCTCGCCGCTGTGCAGCAGGAGCTGTTTCCCCTTTGCGTAATGCTTTATCCCCCTCTGAAGGTGGGCTGGGAGCTGGTGCGGCAGATGTTGGAGCTGCTGGACCAGTCTCTGCAATCTCGTCTGACCCCGGCTAGCTATGCCGTCTTGTTGCCTTACCTGAAAGCTGTGCAGGGCATGTTCTCGCTGGAGGTTTTCCCTGAAAACGACCCAATCTGGAGCTATCACCCCGACGTGGTGCGCTTTCTGGAGCCGGCGCGGCAGCTCTTGCAAGAACTTCTGAATCAAAAGGCCGGCTGAGTATTCCCTACTTCCCCGAGAAGCGGCTAGGCTCCACCAGCTCGGCCACAAATTGGTGCAAAAGGGGCAGGTAGCGCTCTCCGGCCACCTGCAGCAGGTTGTTGTGATCTGCTCCCTTAATGGCCACTAAGCGCTTGGGATCCCGTGCCGCTTGGTAAAGAGCTTCGGCATGCCAGAAGGGGATCAGGCGATCCTGGGTGCCGTGCAAAATCAGCAGCGGACAGTTGATGTGGGCAATGCGGCTGAGGTTGTCGAAGCGATCAAAGGGCAGCAGCGGGAGGCGGGTCAAGACGCGAAAGGCGCTTACAAAGGTCGATTCCAGGATCAGGCCCCCCACCGGCTTTTGGGTTGCCAAGTAAACCGAGGGCCCGCCTCCCACCGAGCGCCCGTAGACCAAAATTCGCTCCGGCGGGATCCCTTGGGCAATGAGATAGGCGTAGGCTGCCTCAATGTCCCTATAGGCGCCGGCCTCGGAAGGGATCCCTTCGCTGGTGCCGTAGCCCCGGTAGTCGTAGGCTAGGACGGCAAATCCTCCCTGCTGCAGGCCCACTAGGCGAGGCAAGATATCTCCCAAGTCCTCGGCGTTGCCGTGGCTGTAGAGAAGGGTATAGGTGGCTTGGGGATTGGGCAGGTACACCGCCGAAATCTGCAGGCCATCAGAGGTGGTGAGCTTGAGAATGGCATCCCCATCCTGGTAGCTGGCGGGGCGGGGCAGAAAGATCAGCCGCTCCGATTGAAACCAGCCCAGCCAGAGCAGGTAGCCGTACACCCCTAGGCCAACAAGCAGCAGGGATCGCCCCAGCCGCAGCCACGGGAAGAACCCGAAACTCAAAGGCTTGCCCATCGCTCGACTTGGCCTCCAGACCATTCCCCTCACCCTCAGACCCTCTAGGAGAGGTGGGACGGGTGGCGTGCCGGCAGCGGCGATGTCGGGCACTTCAGGATTCGGCTGGCAGGGCAGAACATTTCCAGAGGCAAACCCCAATCCAGTTGACCAGGGTGTGGGCGACGATGGTTACCAACAAGTTTCCCGACAGCCACACTCCCATCCCCAGCAGAATGCCCACGGCGCTGGCCCAGAGGGCATAGGGCCAACCCTGCCACTCTAGCCAATGCAAAACCCCAAACAAGAAGCCGCTCAAGAGGATTCCACCCGTCCACCCCAAGGGGCTGGCCGCCAGGGCTGCCATCAGCACGCCGCGAAATAGCCATTCCTCGCTCCAGCCCGGCAGCACCCCCACCCAGAAGATATCCCGCCACTGCAAGGGATCCGCCACGAGGTGCAAGTAGCTAGAGGCCGCCCGGCGATAGGCTGGCCAAAGCCAGTAAGCCCCGCCGCTAAGCAGCGCCACCCCCAGACCCAGGGCTGCCCCCCAGGCCAAAGCCAGGGGATCCCAGCGAAAGGGTACCGATAGGGATCCCAGCCAGATCCAGAGGCCAGCGATGAGCGCCAGGAGCAGGCTGGTCAGGCTCATCCCCATCAAGATCTGTTGGCGCGTGCAGGGCTGAATCTCGGCACTCATGGGAAGGGTCGCTCGGGCACCCTATTCCCAGCGTAGAGCGAATCCCGACGAGAACGGCTATGCTTTCCCCAGCCCTCGAGGGCGGAGCTTGGGATTCCCCCTTTTTTCAAGACAAGTGCTGCCTCAGCAACTGGGCGTGCTGGGCCGATCGCTCTACCCAAACGGCCACCTGGTCAGGGCTGAGGGCTGGCCCGTCGGCATAGCAGGCTAGCCAAGCCTGGTGCAGCGCCTCGGGATCTTCCGGGATCTCCTCTAGATCCCAGCCGGGCATGCCCAATTCCTCAAGCAGCGTTTTCACTTTGGGATCGTAGCTGAGGCCAAAGCAGGCACAGCCCTCGGCTGCCGCCATCACCAAGCCGTGGTAGCGCATAACAATGGCCAATCTCACCCCCCGAAAGACCCCCTTTAAAAGATAGGGATCCCGGATTTCCACCACCTGGCTGTGGTGGGGCAGGCGATGGTAAAGCTGCTGGGCCAAGTGGTAGTCTGGCCCTAGGTCAAGGGATCCGGGAGGAGCTAGCTGAAAGGGCACGAAAAGAAGATAGGCCCCCGTGGCAGCCTGGAGGCGTCGCAAGGCTTCCGCCAAAGTTTCCAGTCGCGCTGGAGTAAGCTGGGGATGCTGCCGTAGGACCACAGCAATGCGGGGCTGAGGCCACGTCTCCCATTCGGGCAAAGTTTTGGCAGGCAGGCCCCAAACCGGATCCGGGGCTACTTGGTGGGGGATCCCCCACTCCTGGAGGTAGCGGGAGGCCACTCCGTCACGCACGCTGATGGCTGTACAGCTTGCTAGAGAGTGGCGGGCCAGCTTGCGGATCCAGCGCCGCTCCAAGGGGCCGATCCCCTGCGCCCAAGCCAAGGTTTTCAGACCCCGCCGCTGGGCCCAGAGCATCAGTCCCAGGTAGTAGAGGGGGCTGCGCCAACTGGTGCGATCCTGCAGCAAGCTACCCCCGCCCCAGATGAAAGCCTGAGCCTGGGCCAAACAGCGCTGCAAAGCCCAGGCATCAAAGCGTGGACAGGCCAGCACCCCATAGGTGGCAGCGGTTGCCTCAGGGCAGGGAGAAAGCACCACCGGCTGTACGGGGTTGGGCAACTGCCGGAGCTGCTGCAGCAGAACCAACAACAAGGCCTCGTCGCCGGCATTGCCGTAGCCGTAGTAGCCACAGATCAAAACCTGTGGCCGTTTCATCGCGCCTCCTCGGCTGGTTTGCCCCAGACGGAATCCTCAGGGTTTGCTGGAGAGCTCTGGGGATCCCAGCGCCAGCAGGCAAGGGACTCGGGAAGCCCCTCTACCCGCTAGACGTGTCGTACTAGGGGAATTGCACTTCTTGGGAGAATCAGCCGTAGTAGCCTTGGTTAATGCGGTTTTCCAGCTGGCTAGCCCCTTCGCGGTACTCTCCAAACACAAAGTTCTCCGCATTGGCCCTAATCAGCGCCTTTTGCTGCTCTGTCAGCTCCGGGATCTTCAGCATGTCCTCTAGGCTCTTGTAGGGAGCGTTTTTCACCAGGATGCGAGCCAGAGTAGGGTAGAAGCCAGGCAACTGGCGGTAGTTGCGCAGGATGGTGTTGTTGACGTCAATGGGAGTGTCAAGGTGTCTTACCGGCGGCAGCTCCGCCGCCACGGCAGGGATCCCCAAGGAGGCCAAGCCCAGGCAAAGCAGCAAGAGGAAGGGCAACCAAGTCGACAGCAGCCGGCGCATAGCACCACCTCTCCAGACAGGGTTGAAAGCAGCCATACCAACGCTCACGGGATAGATTTTAGTGTCTCATCCTCGCTACCTTGCATCGAGCCTCAAACTCGGATTTGTATACCGGCGGAAATAATTTTTAACAACTATGATCAGGAAACAGCTCGCTTGCAGCTGGCTGACTTCCTCTTGCCCTTAGCTTGTCCTATGTCCAACTCCACACAGCTCCACCCCCATCCCCTTGGCTCCTCTGGGCAGCACGCTCTTCAACCTCCCCTTGCCCCCGATCCTGAGCTAGAGCTGCTAGAGCAGCGGGAACTCTTCGTCTGGCGGCACCTCGGGCCGGATGCCGGGCAGATCCGCCAGATGCTGCAGGCCCTGGGGCTGAGCTCCCTCCGAGAGCTAGTGGAAAAGGCAGTGCCAGCAACCCTTCGCAGCAATCGGCCCTTGCAGTTGGGATCTCCCTGCAGCGAGCAGGAGGTGTTGGCGGAGCTGAGGGCAATGGCGGCCCAGAACCAGGTGTGGCGCTCTTTTTTGGGCATGGGCTATTCCAACTGCCTGACGCCGCCGGTAATTCAGCGCAACATCCTGGAAAACCCTGCCTGGTACACGCCCTACACTCCCTACCAGGCGGAGATTGCCCAGGGGCGGCTAGAAGCCCTGCTCAACTTCCAGACGATGGTTGTGGATCTAACGGGAATGGAGATCGCCAACGCCTCTCTACTGGACGAGGCGACTGCGGCTGCCGAAGCCATGAGCCTGGCCTACACCTTGGCGGGCAAGCGATCTCCAGTTTTTTGGGTGGACTGTGGCTGCCATCCCCAGACCATTGCCGTAGTGCAGACACGGGCAGAGCCCTTGGGGATCCAGGTGCGCGTGGCGGATCCTTTGCAGTTTGAGCTTGAGCATGGCTTTGGCGTGCTCTTACAGTATCCCAACACCTACGGGGAGATCCGGGATTACCGCGACCTGGTGGAGCGGGCCCACCAAAGAGAGATGGTGGTAACGGTAGCCGCCGACTTGCTCAGCCTAACTCTCTTGCAACCGCCAGGAGAATGGGGGGCGGACGTTGTGGTGGGAACCACCCAGCGCTTCGGGGTGCCCCTGGGCTACGGCGGCCCCCATGCGGCTTACTTTGCCACCCGTGAGGCCCACAAACGGCTGCTGCCGGGGCGCCTGGTGGGGATCTCCCAAGATGCCCAGGGAAGGCCGGCCCTACGCTTGGCCTTGCAAACCCGAGAGCAGCACATCCGTCGCGACAAGGCCACCAGCAACATCTGCACCGCCCAGGTGCTCTTGGCCGTGGTAGCCTCCATGTATGCCGTCTACCACGGCCCGCGCGGCCTGCGGCAAATTGCCGAACGCATCCACCGCCAGGCCCATCAGCTAGCCGCCGCAATCCGCCAGTTGGGCTACAAGGTGGGGCCAGAGTATTTCTTTGACACCTTCTGGGTAAGGGCAGCCTCCCCAGAGCAGGTGCAGCAGCTCCAGGAGCGGGCCGCCCAGAAGCGCATTAACCTGCGGCGGATTAACGACGTCACCCTGGGGATCAGCTTGGACGAGGCCACCACCGATCAGGACCTGCGCGATCTCTGGCAGATCTTTGCCGGTTCTGAAGAGCCAGGCTGGGATCCCGAGGGCCTGGGTTTGGATCCCAACCAAAGCCTGCCGCCTCAGCTCTTGCGCTCCACTCCCTACCTCACCCATCCGGTGTTCAACCGCTACCACTCGGAAACAGAGCTGCAGCGCTATATCCACCGTCTGCAGAGCCGGGATCTCTCCCTCGTCCACGCGATGATCCCCCTCGGCTCCTGCACCATGAAGCTCAATGCCGCAGCAGAGATGCTGCCCATAACCTGGCCGGAGTTTGCCCAGCTCCACCCCTTTGTGCCCCTGGAGCAGGCGCGGGGCTATCAAACCCTCTTTGCCCAGCTGGAGCGGATGCTGGCGGAGATCACGGGCTTTGCCGGTGTCTCCCTGCAGCCCAACGCCGGCTCCCAGGGGGAATATGCCGGCTTGCTGGCCATTCGCCGCTATCACCAAGCCCGCGGGGAAAGCCAGCGCCAGGTGTGCCTGATCCCTACTTCCGCCCATGGCACCAACCCCGCTAGCGCCGTCATGGCGGGGATGCAGGTAGTGAGCGTGGCCTGCGACAGGGCCGGCAACATTGACCTCGAAGACCTGCGGGCCAAGGTGGAGCAGCATCGGGAACGCCTGGCAGCTTTGATGATCACCTACCCTTCCACCCATGGGGTGTTTGAGGAGGGGATCCGCGAGATTTGCCAGATGATCCACGAGGCGGGGGGTCAGGTGTACATGGATGGGGCCAACCTCAATGCCCAGGTGGGCCTCTGCCGTCCTGCGGAGCTGGGAGCCGATGTCTGCCACCTTAACCTGCACAAGACCTTCTGCATCCCCCACGGCGGGGGCGGGCCGGGGGTGGGGCCCATTGCGGTTGCCCATCACCTACTGCCCTATTTGCCTGGCCATCCCTTTTTGCGCGGCTGCAACGGCCCGGTCAGCGCCGCCCCTTGGGGCAGTGCCAGCATCCTGCCCATTGCCTGGGCCTACATCCGCCTCATGGGATCCGCTGGCCTCACCCTGGCCACCCAGGTGGCCATCCTCAACGCCAATTACATTGCCAGGCGGCTGGATCCCTACTACCCAGTGCTCTACAAAGGGCCGGGGGGGTGGGTGGCCCACGAGTGCATCTTGGACTTGCGCCCCCTCAAGAAAAGCGCCGGCATTGAGGTAGAAGATGTAGCCAAGCGGCTGATGGACTACGGCTTCCATGCCCCCACCATCTCTTGGCCGGTGCCGGGGACAATGATGGTGGAGCCCACCGAGAGCGAATCCCTGGAGGAACTGGATCGCTTCTGCGAGGCGATGATTGCCATTCGCCAAGAGATTGCTGCCATTGAGCGGGGCGAGATGGATCCCGTGCGCAATCCCCTTAAACTTGCCCCCCACACCGCCGAGGTGGTGGCCGCTGACTACTGGGATCGCCCCTACCCCCGCTCCCTGGCTGCCTACCCCCTTCCGTGGGTGAAAAGCCGAAAGTTTTGGCCCAGTGTCAGCCGCATCGACAACGCCTACGGGGATCGCCACCTAGTGTGCAGTTGTCAACCCTGGCTAGAAGGCTAACTCTGAATCAAGCCGCCTGCGGCTCCATCTGGGCCAGCTCTGAGCAAGAGGAGAGGAGTTGCTCGGCCTCTGGCACAAGGCGCTCATTCTCTTGCAGCGAGGCCAGCACCAGCGGCAGCACCTCCCTATCGGCCTCAACGGCCTTCTCTGTTTCTTGCAGGAGGTTTACCGAGTCCTCGGTAAGCAGGTCAGCCACCTGAGACAGCTGCGCCTTCAGCAAGGCATTCTCTTGCTCCAATTGAGCCAGCCGCTCCTGCAGGCTATCAATTTGCCGATCCCGCTCTCCCAGGGCTGCTTCTAGCTCACGGTTGCGGGCCTCCAACCCTTGGCGGGCTGCCTCTAGGTGGTTCAGCCGTTCTGTCAAGCTTGCTAGTTCACCCTCCAAGTTGGTGAGGCCACTCACTTGTTCCAGAAGTTGGGCATTCTCCGCCTTCAGTTTCTCAGTCAACGCCTGAGCGCTCACCAGATCTGCTTTGGTGGACTCCAGCTCGTGACAGACTTGGTCATGTCTGGCAATCAGCTCGCCCAGCCGAGCTTCTTTCTCCTGCAGGTCTCCTTGCAGGGAACGAATCAAGCGATCCCTCTGTTCGACACACTGCTGTAACTGTTCGATGTGCTGTTGTAAGATGGGCAGTTTAACCAAAGCCTTCTGGGCCGTGCCAAGAAGTTTCCTGAAGCTCTCCTGCAGGCGGCTGTGGGATTGATCCAGTTTGTCGAAAGCTTCGTTAAGGGAAAGGTAGGCCTCGCATAGTTTCATATAGCGCTGGGCCAGAGAAGGAGAGTAATCCATGGTGGGGGCTCCAGGTGGGACATTGCCTCTATTTTATCGATCCTTTTTTAAAAGCATTGTTTGCTACAAACACCTTGGGATTAATCTTGCTTTAACGTTTTCGCCTCAGTCTTCACCGGGATAAACTCCATGGCACTGCCTTCGGGCCAGCTTTGGATTCCAGGCTGACATGGGTTTAGGCCCTAGGAATCTGCCTGGGTCAGAAATCCTCCCCGGCTGGCAACAACTGCAAGAGAGGACTGACGCAACCCCCGTCGGCTAGAGAGTAGCGGCCAGCGCTGCGTCTTGGGAGGGCTAGCAGCGTTCAGGGGACAAGACAGGGCGGGTTACCGCTTGTCGCTCCCACTCCTCCATTTTGGTGCGACGGCTGTTGGCGGAACTTTGGAAGGTAGTGCTAGCCTGCAGCCGTTTGCGGAACAGGCGCAGTTGCTGCTCTTCCGCCTCGAGAGAAACATGTTGGGCAAAGAGCGGCTGTACAACTTTCTCCTCCTGCATAAACTGAGCCCGCAATTGCTGGTACAGATGCAGGGCTGCCCCCAGATCCAACCGCTGCGGGTCACGCTCCGCCTGGTGCAAAAAGCAAGTCAACTCCGGGATCTGATCCCGCATCTGCTGCTCCAACCCATCGAGCTGGCTGAGGCGGTCAGGATCCGCCCCTAGAGCCGCCCTAAGCAGGGGGTAGAGGGCGTGGCGCTCCAATTGAATGTGGCGGGAGAGGCGCTGCCGCAACTTTTGGACAAAGAGGCGCTGCTGCTCCAGATCCACCTGAGAAGCTCGGGACAGGTTCAGAAAGGCCTGCAGGATGACCCGGTGCTGATTGGCCCAAAGACCAACCAATGTACCGCCAGCGGGGGAGGAAGCCACGGCTACCTCAGGAAATCGCTCTCTTCATCGTAACTTTACTTCATCAAGACAAGATTAGGAAGCGAGGCAGTAGACTCCCGCCTCTTTCCTCCTGAATTAGGTTTGGCCAAGCCAGCGGCGTTTCCAGGCAGAAGTGGGCTCAAGGGGTGAAGTTTGCTGTTCTCGCTGGCGCTGCAGCCGGATTTGGGCTCTGTCTCCCCTCAAGGTGGGATCCCGGTAGGGCACAGCGGCGCGGGTTTTCAGGTGCTCCCACTCCATAGGCGAGAGAGGCGGTAGGTAGTCTGGCTGAGGTGAGGCCACCGTGCCCGGCCAGGGGCGGCCCAGCGGGGGCGTAGAGCCGATAAACAGCCCCGCCTCCAGGAGAGCTGCCCGCACTGCCGCTGCACAGGAATAGGTGGCCAAGATGCCGCTGGGGCGCATTCGCTCAGCCACCGCCCGCAAGAAGTCCACCGTCCACAACTCCGGGCAAACGGCAGGAGAAAAGGGATCCAAAAACACCGCGTCCGCCCATCCCCGCGGCACCTGGAATAGGGTTTGGCGGGCATCTCCCCACAGCAGAGTTCCGCGCCAGCGGGGTGATTGCCAGGATCCCTTCTCGATAAAGTGTTGCCACTCCTGGCTAAAGCTCCAAGTGGATCCCACCCCCACCTGCCAGGCCTGGCGGGGCACCTCTGGGGATCGCTCTAGGCCAATGACTTCCACGCGGCAGTCGGGCCGCACCTGCCAAATTGTCTCCAAGGCGAGGCCGGAGTTGTAGCCAAGGCCAAAGCAGATATCCAAAAGGCAGATGGGCTCCTTGGGGTCCCGCTCCAGGGGCAGCCGATCCAGCCGGCAAGGGCGGACGAACTTCTCCAGCGCCTCCTGGGCAGCGCCGCTGACGTTGTGGAAAGCCTGCCCGAACTCCTGAGAGAAAAAAGTCAGGGAACCATCCCCTGTGGTCAGTACCTGCCACTGGGTCTCTGGAGTCATGGTCTCTATCCAGTTTGGCAATTGCCTGAGGGCTTGAAGACGTTAAGATAAATTTCAAGGCTTACCAGCAGGGCCTGAGGATCTCAGCACTTGCTATCCTCAGCCATGGGAGGAACCATGTCTCTACTGGATTGGTTTGCCGAGCGGCGCAAGCAGACTTCCCTTAACTTAACTGGCAGTAGCCCCTTTGACAAAGAGCGGCAAGTGCGGGAGATTGCCGACGGCCTCTGGCAGAAGTGTCCAGCTTGCGACGCCCTCACCTACACCAAGGATCTGCAGCAGAACTGGCAGGTTTGCCCGAGCTGCGGCTACCACTATCGCATTACCGCCCCAGAGCGGCTGCAACAGCTTTTGGATCCCGGCTCCTGGCAGCCCCTCGACGACCACCTGGCGCCTACCGATCCGCTCCACTTTTTTGACCAAAAGCCTTACAGCGAGCGTTTGGCCTCTTACCAAGAGCGCACCCAGCTCAAGGATGCCGTCCTGACCGGGCTGGGCACTTTGGAAGGCAGGAGGGTGGCCATTGGGGTCATGGATTTCCGCTTCATGGGCGGCAGCATGGGCTCGGTAGTCGGCGAGAAGATCACCCGCCTTACCGAACGGGCCACCTGCGATCACCTGCCCCTGATCATTTTCTCGGCCTCGGGGGGAGCCCGCATGCAGGAAGGGATCCTCAGCCTCATGCAGATGGCCAAGACAGCAGCCGCCCTGCAGAGGCACCGCGAAGCCGGGCAGTTGTTTATTTCGGTACTTACCCATCCCACCTACGGGGGAGTAACAGCCAGCTTTGCCATGTTGGGGGATTTGATCCTAGCTGAGCCGGGTGCCCAGGTGGGGTTTGCCGGGCCCAATGTTATCGAGCAAACCATCGGCAAGGGCAAGCTTCCAGAGGGTTTCCAGACTGCCGAATACCTGCTGGCTCACGGGCTTATCGACGCAATTGTGCCGCGGACCGAGCTGCGCAAGCGCTTGGCCCAGTTGCTGGCTATGCACCGCCCTCGCTTGCCCAGGTCCCTTCCCGCGTTCGATTCGACTTACGCCCTCGATCCGGCCAAAGTCTGAATAAAGTCCCATTGGAGAGGTGGATGACTGGGGAAGCCAGATCTAGCTAGCTCCCGTCTTCCCTTTTGGCTGCAAAAGAAGTTTCCAGCGCAAGCTGTATAGCGGAGTTTTCGCGGGATTTTCTGCAACCGAGGGTGCTAAGGTGGGGCATGAGGTTTTGACGGGAAACGATGAATTTTAAGCTGCGCATCCGTACCGCTGAAACTCCGCAAGGGCAAAAGCTAGCCATTGTGCCCCTGGAGGGTCGTTTTGATGCCAAGGCCGCTTCCGAAGCCCGGCAGGTGCTGCAGCAGGTTTTGGATTTTGGCTACACCAACCTGTTGATCGACATGTCAGCGGTTACTTTTATGGATAGCTCCGGCCTGGGGGTGCTGATCTCAGCCTTGCGCAAGTGCCGGGCTGCCGGTGGCAATCTCGGCCTCTGTGGCGTTCCCGAAAGCGTCGCCCTTGTCCTCCGCCTGACCTCAATGGAAAAGGTCTTGACCTGTTTTGACGACCTGGAAACGGGCATCGCCAACTTCCCCACCGCTTCCTCCGACCCCTAGCCGATACCTTTTCTATGCCCCTGACCTTGAGGCTCAGCCATGTAGCCGGCCTCGACACCTTGGGATCCGCTCGCTGGCCTGCACGTGGGCAAAGACCTGCACCTCGGTGCTCATTTTGCGAAGCTGGCGGGCCAACTTAATGGCCTTGTCGCGGGGGAGAGGGGGACTCACTACCGCCGGCAGACAGCGCAACAGTGGCTTCAGGGCCGTTTTAGGCAGCCGCGCATAAAACGCCAAGGTGGAGAGGATCTCGTCTTCAAAGTAGGGGTTGCGATATTCCAGGAGCCGCACTTGATAGAGCTCCGGCGGCAGGGGCCGCCCCTGGGCCAGGCGAATCAGGGATCCCACCGTCCCCATCACGTACAAGCGATCCCCCCGTTTCAACACAGTCTCCCCCTCTTTCTGCCAGATCTTGGGAAAAACACAGGGCCGGTCCGGTCGGGAGTGATGCAGCAGGATCGCCAGGTCGTAATCCTGGGCCAGTTGTCGCAAGGATAGCCCCAGGTAAGGGTCATGGGCCGAGACCTCCAGCAGCGTCACCAGCAGCGTTTCCCCCTCCCAAGTCAAGGTGCCGTAAACGGCTCCCGCCAGCGCTGCAGTAGCAAAAGCGCGCGCCCCCAGGGCGGTGGGGCTGTAGCTGATCCCCAGGGCCTGCAGATGCCGCTGCATTCGCGCCGCCACCTCGGCATCGGTAACCCGTAAAATGGTGCGGATGCCGGGGTGTAGGCTGTGGGCAGTTAGGGCAGTCTCGAGGTTGGTGAGATCGTCAGGAGTCGTGCAGATCAGGCAGCGGCTGCTTTGGATGCGGGCCTGTTGCAGGGTGCTTGCTAGAGCGTAGTTGCCCCGGATCACCACCGCCCCCTCCCGTTCTGCCGCCCCCAGCAGGGGATTGTCGGCGTCGGGCTCCACCGCCACCACCTCATAGCCCATCTGCCGCAACAACTGCAGCACCAAGTAGCTCAGCCGTCCCAACCCCGCAATCACCCCATGATCCCCTTTGGGCATATGGGCAGCTCGGCCCAAGCCGAAGCGGCTGCTTACCAACTTGTCGGTCACCAACCCATAGAGCAACCCCACCAGAGCAGCCCCCACCAAGGTCATGACCACCGCCACTACCTTCACTCCTAGGGGAGTCTCCGCCTGCTGAAAAGCCTCGATGTCGCCATACCCCCCCGTCAACACCACGATAGTTAGCAACAGAGCGTCGAAGACCGGCTTGCCGATCGCCCTGAAATTGATCACCCCTAGCACCAACATGGCCCCCAAGGTGAAGGCGAGGGTGCGCACGATAGGCTTGACCTGCAGCAGTCCTTGCAGGCTTCTGCGCAGCCAAGATAGGAGCCGGCTGAACGACTTGCCGCGCCGTCGTTGTCGTTTGTCTTGCACCTGTCCACTGGCCCAGCGTTGCGCCCGCGAAGAGCCGCGCCTTCCGTTGCGCTCCAACAGTTGCAGGTAGGCCCGGGGGTCACAGATAACCAAAATGCGATCCCCCTCCAGCAGCTTTGCTTCGTGGTCGAAGTCATCAAAAATCCGAGACTCGGAAAAGTTGGACAGCCCGTCCACCGGGTAGTGAAACAGCACCCGCGCCCGAAAGGTCTCCTCCAGTTCCGAGAGGGGCATGTGCAGCAGACGGGAGTTGTAGCCAATGGTCAGCTCCACCACGTTCCAGAGGGTGGTCTCTTGGGGGGCGCCAAAATAAAGCGGATCCGCCAGCTCCGGCGGCAGCGTGGCCGGCTGCGCCTCCAGCTGAGGCAGCTCGAAGTAGCCGACAAATTCGTCCGAGACAGCCTTGAGGGCAAAGGCCGGAGCCGCCAAGCCCGCAACCGACAGGGAAAAATGCTGCGGCAAAATCGAGTCCAGGTAGCGGGCAAGGCCAGTGTTAAACAGACGAGAGACAATGCGCGCCTGCGGGTTGAGATCTCGAATCAAGAGGGCCAGCTCGAAGTTGGCTTGGTCATTGTCCTCCAAAAGCAGCGCCACCTTGATCCGCTCAATCCCAGCCCGGCGCAACACCTCCGCCTGCTGGGGATCCCCCTCTAGGTATTGCCATTCCCCTTTCCGAGAAGGCGGCAGGCAGGGAGCCACCACCACTGCCCGCTGTCCAAACTCTTCCAGAATCTCGAGCGTCGACTCCGCTAAATCGTTGTAGCCACAGACCAGAATGGAAGCACCTGGGTTGCGGCCATTGTCCTGCAGTTGCCCAGCCAGCTCTTAGGAAAGGGAGTCCGCCATACCCTGTCACCTGCTCCGCTCCCTTTATACCCAGGACGGCAGGATCCCCCTCTTATCTGGCCGAGCTTGGGAAAGAGGCTGCTGCTAGTCCCGGCTCCCGACCAGAAAAAAAGGCAGCGCAAGCCCCGGCATTCATGGCAAGCACTCTGCGCCGCTGCCGCGAGGGGGATTAGGGCATGGCGTCCCCCACAGGCTCGTGGTATATCTGGCGCTGTGTAGCCCCCCAGCGAGTAGAAACCTAGCCGCTACAAGCCGTGAAAAAATCTCTATCCTCTAGAGCTGGGGAGAACGTCCAAGGAGAGCTGTAGGGGGTGTTTCATGGAATCTGTAGCCGACACTTGGTCCACTTCTAGGCTCTGCAGCCTAGCGGCCGTTGCTACCTCGGCAAGGGGTAGCGGAGCTTTGGTGCGGGTTATGGATGGCACTTCTAACTTGTAGTTCCGCCGCTGTAGGGTCTTGTCCTTTAGCCCACTCCCAAGATAAAACGGTGGTTCGCACTGCCTCCCTTAGCCGTATGCCTTCCCCCAAGGACGCTGTTTCTGTTGCCCCCGTCAAACAGCCTGCCGCCCAAGCCAGCTCTACCGCGGGCGACTCCTTTCTCCAAGGGTATGGAGCCTTTCCCGCCCACCTAATCCCCCAGGGATCGCTGCAGCTCTACACCCAGCCCGGCCGGGGCATGTTCACTCCTGTGATGGTCCAGGCCCTGCGCTTGGCTGGTCAGGGAACGCGGGTGTTGATTGTGCAATTCCTCAAAGGCGGGATTAAGCAAGGGCCGGAGAACCGGGTTTTGCTGGGCAGTTCCCTAGAGTGGGTTCGCTGCCGTCTACACCGCTGCATTGATACGCCGCATCTGGAGCCAGAGGAGCGCGTAGCTCTAGACGAGTTGTGGCAATTTACCCAGGAGGCCGTTAGGAGTGGCCGGTATGGCTTGGTGGTGCTGGATGAGCTGAGCTTGGCCATCAAGCTGGGCTTGATCCCGGAAGAACAGGTGCTGGATTTGGTCGATCAGCGGCCGGTCTGGATGGATATGATCATCACCGGGCCCGAAATGCCGGCTTCCCTTTTGGAACGCGCTGATCTCATCACCCAGCTACGCCCCCGGCAGGAGTCCTCGCGGGCTCTGGGCAGGCGCCGGGATCCCTCGCAAGTCAGTAGTCCCTAGTACCTTCTGGTCTTGCCGTCATCTAGCCATGCTAAAGAGCGACCGCTGGATCCGTGAGCAAGCGCAGCGGGGGATGATCGAGCCGTTTTGCCCCGAATTGGTGCGGGCCGTGGAGTGGAATGGACAAATGCGGCCTGTTTTGAGCTATGGGCTTTCCTCCTATGGCTACGACATTCGTCTTTCCCCCGTGGAGTTTAAGATCTTCCGCCATGTGCCTGGTACTGTGGTAGATCCCAAGCGGTTTAACCCCAAGAACCTCGAGCCGGTGGAGCTCCACCACGACGAGATGGGGGACTACTTCATCATCCCTGCCCATTCCTACGGGCTGGGGGTGTCCCTCGAGCGGCTGCAGGTGCCCGACAACATCACTGTCCTCTGCATCGGCAAGTCTTCCTACGCCCGGGTGGGGCTAATTGCCAACCTGACTCCAGCGGAAGCGGGGTGGCGCGGCTACCTGACGCTAGAGTTTTCCAACGCCTCCAGCGCTGACTGCCGGGTGTATGCCAACGAAGGGGTGGTACAGCTGCTGTTTTTTGAGGGGGATCCCTGTCAAATTACCTATGCCGACCGCCAAGGCAAGTACCAGGATCAGCCGCAGCGGGTGGTGGTGGCTAGGGTTTAGCTGTCTGCCCCAGTCTATCGTTCAGACTGGCCGCCCAGCAGGTGTTGGGCAATGAAATCCGTATGCACCTCACCCCGCAAAAAAGCCTCGTGGCGCAGGATCTGCTGGTGAAAAGGGATCGTGGTGGGCACGCCCGTGATGGCGCACTCTCCCAAAGCCCGCTGCATGCGGCGGATGGCCGCTGCTCGGTTGGGCCCCCAGACAATCAACTTGCCCAATAGCGAGTCGTAGTAAGGGGGAATGGTGTAGTCGGTGTAGATGTGGGAGTCCATGCGCACCCCTGGCCCACCGGGGGGCAAGTAGGCAGTGATGGTGCCTGTGCAAGGGCGAAACTGTTGCTTGGGATCCTCGGCATTGATGCGGCACTCAATGGCATGGCCTCGCAGTTGCACATCCTTCTGGCGAAAGGTGAGGGGCTGACCTTGGGCAATGCGAATTTGCTCGGCAATGAGATCCAGCCCCGTCACCATCTCGGTTACGGGGTGCTCTACCTGGATGCGGGTGTTCATCTCGATGAAGTAGAACTGGCCGTTTTTGTCTAGCAAAAACTCCACCGTGCCCGCTCCCACGTAGTTCACCGCCTTGGCTGCTTTCACTGCCGCAGCCCCCATGCGGGCGCGCAAGCTCGGGGTTAGAGCAGGGCTGGGGGCCTCCTCCAACAGCTTTTGGTGCCGCCGCTGGATAGAACAATCCCGCTCGTAGAGGTGCACCACATTGCCATGGCTGTCAGCCAAAATCTGAAACTCCACGTGGCGGGGGCGCTCGAGGTATTTCTCCAAATAGATGCCCCCATTGCCAAAGGCAGCCTGCGCCTCCCCCTGGGCGGTGCGCATCATCTTCCGCAATTCTTGGGGATCTCGGGCCACCCGCATACCCCGCCCCCCACCGCCGGCCGTGGCTTTGAGGATCACGGGGTAGCCGATTTTCTCAGCTAGCCGCAGCGCCTCCTCTTCAGAGGTGATCAACCCGCGGCTGCCGGGGACAGTCGGCACCCCCACCGCTTGCATGGTCTCCCGCGCGGTAGCCTTGTCACCCATCTTGCGCATGGCCTCTGGGGAAGGGCCAATGAAAATTAGGTTGTGGTCGGCACACATCTCGGCAAACTTGGCATTCTCCGCCAAGAAGCCGTAGCCCGGGTGAATGGCATTGGCCCCGCGGGTAAGGGCTGCCGAGATGATGTTGGGGATGTTGAGGTAACTTTTGGCCACAGGGGCTTCCCCGACACAGACTGCCTCATCCGCCAGTTGGACATGGAGCGAGTTCTGATCCGCAGTGGAGTAGACAGCCACTGTGCGGATCCCCATTTCCTGACAGGTGCGGATAATGCGCAGAGCAATCTCGCCCCGGTTGGCAATCAGGATCTTGGTGATGGGCGGCATAAACCCTGAGAGCCAGCAGCCTCAAGCCGACGGATACCACGATGCTAACGTACCCCAGAACGACGCCGGGCAAGAGGTTCTTGCGCCCCCCTACTTACCAATTGGGAGGTTGCTGCCCTGCCAGGCGTTCCATCTCACAGGCCGACGATCTGGGTATTTTCAAAGGTGGAGAGAATCCTGTCCAGATCGCAAGCCTGACGCAAATAGGTGGCGGTGGCGTCGCTGCCCAACTGGATTTCGTCTCCATCTTCGAGTTCTCGAAACTCTACCCGCTCCCCCCGAACGTAGAGGCCGTTAGTGCTGGGGTTGCCGTGGATGTCTCCGTCGATGATCTGGTAGGTAAACCCGTCGGGAGAGGTGGGAGATTCAGTCTTCACCAAAAGGGCGTGGTGGCGGGAGACGTACTGGGAGTCGATGCGAATGCTGTTGCTTGGATCCCGCCCCAGGGAATAGAGCTCAGCTGTCAGCCAGTAAGCCTTAGGCCCTTGGCGATCTTTGACGATGAGCAGGTGATTGAGAGTAAGTTGACGAGGGGACGGAGTCATGGGGGAACAACCACTGGCATAACACGAAACGTAGCACGGGATCCCCGGCTAGGATCCCCTGACCGGTTGGGGGGCAACGCCAGCTCCCCAGCGGGCTAGACGTGTACAAAAGCATTGCGGAGAAAGCAAGTAGATTTTTGTAACAGATCCTCTCATAATAGGATCGAGCAACGCAGACCCTTCCTCAATCAATCCATGAATGGCGCCCCCTCGCCTCTTGTCGACCCGTCCAAAGCCACCAAGGCACCCAAGCTAATCGAGCTGCCGGAGGATGAAACCGAGGCTCAGCTTGGCGATCCCCAGAGCCTGCAGCGGTACGAATGCCGCGCTTGTGGCTATGTCTACGAGCCAACCCAGGGGGATCAGCTCAATCGCATCCCGGCAGGCGTGCCCTTTGAGGAGCTGCCCCCTACCTGGAGATGTCCAGTGTGCCGAGCCGATAAGCGCCTGTTCCAAGCGGTGGGCGCCAAGGGCAAGCCTTCCGGCTTTCAGGAAAACCTGCGCTACGGTTTTGGGGTTAACGTGATGACCCCTGCGCAAAAAAACCTCCTCATCTTCCTGGGGTTGGCGCTGGGGTTTCTGTTTTTGATGAGTTTTTATTTCGTCGAGTAACAAAATGGTGAAGCTCCTGAGACTAGTGCTGTTGGCTGCCTTCTCGCTCCTGCTGATGGCAGCGGGAATGCCAGAGATGAAGGTGGTGCCCTGGGAACAGGTGGAGGTGCCCACCCAGAGCATCCTGCTGGATATTGCCTTCACCGGCACTAACCCTTCTCATGGCTGGCTGGTGGGCGACAAGGCGACCCTGCTGGAGTCCCAGGATGGCGGTCTGCACTGGCAAGTGCGCCAGTTGTCGGCTCTAGAGCCCGAGGCTTACTTGAGATCGATTAGCTTTGCCGGGGCAGAAGGGTGGGTAGTGGGGCAGCCGAAGATCCTGCTGCACACCTTGAATGAGGGAGCGGACTGGACGTTGATTCGCCTTAGCAAGCAACTGCCAGGAGAGCCCCTCTTGATCCACGCCCTCGGCCCTGGCGCTGCCGAAATGGTAACCAATGTGGGAGCCATCTACCGCACAGAAGATGGGGGACAGACCTGGCACGCCCAGGTGGAGGAGCCGATTGGGGCAATCAAAAACATTGCCCGCGGTCCTGGAGGGGAGTACCTAGCCGTTTCCTCGCGCGGCAGCTTCTACTTTTTGTACACGCCTGCAACCCAAGCTTGGAAGCCCTATCTGCGGGAGAGCTCTCGCCGCATCCAGAACATGGGCTTTGGCCCCAACGGCAGTGCCTGGAAACTGAATCAGGGGGCAGAAATTGCCTTTACCGACGACTTTACCTCTGGCAAATGGTCTAAGCCTCTGCGACCTGGGCGAGCCCTTAGCTTTGGCTATCTCGATGCAGCCTACCAAAACGACCACGATCTCTGGGTGGTGGGGGGCGGCGGCACGCTGATCCACAGCCCTGATGGCGGCAAAACCTGGGAGGAGGCCAAAAAGTTGAGCAGCATTCCCGCCAATTTCTACAGCATCGAGTTTTTCGGCCCCGACCGAGGGTTTATCCTGGGGCAGCGAGGCACGCTTCTGCGCTACGTCGGCTACGGCAGCTCCTGATCCCAGGGCAAGGGTGAAGAGAACCGGCAGGGATCCCGCTTCCCCACCGCGGCTGCTGGTGGCAGCCAGTGGCACCGGAGGTCACATCTTTCCAGCCCTAGCTGTTGCTGAGCAGTTGCCCACCTGGCAGATCGAATGGCTGGGAGTGCCGCAGCGGCTGGAGGAGAAACTGGTGCCAGAGTGCTACCCGCTGCATCGGGTCACCATGTCGGGCTGGCAGGGATCCCCTCTGCAGAAGCTGGGCTCCCTAATCCAGTTGGCCCGAGCAACGCGGCAGGTGCAGCAGATCCTCCGGGAGGGACGGTTTGACGCTGTGTTGACCACCGGCGGCTACATCGCTGCCCCGGCCATCTTGGCAGCTCGCTCGCTGGGAGTGCCGGTGCTGCTGCACGAGTCTAACCGTATCCCGGGCAAGGTAACCCGCTGGCTGGGAAGGTTTTGCCAGGTAGTAGCCTTGGGCCTGGCGGAAGCAGCGGAGCATTTGCCAGGAGTAGCTACCCGGGTGGTGGGCACGCCGGTGCGGCCAGAGTTCTATCAGCCTCAGCCCTTGCCTGCAGATCTGCCCATTCCAGAGGGGGATCCTTTGATTGTGGTGATGGGGGGGAGCCAGGGAGCGCAGGGCCTGAACCGCCTGGTGGCCGCCTGTGCCCCAGCCTGGTTGGAGGCAGGGGCCTGGATTGTGCATTTGACCGGCGGCAGTGAGGTCGGGATCCCTTCCCACCCCCGCTACCGCGCTTTTCCTTTTCGCACCGATGTGGCCGCTCTGCTGCAGCGGGCAACTTTTGCCATCAGCCGAGCTGGCGCCCTCAGCCTGGCAGAGTTGTGGGCCACCGCCACCCCCGCCATCTTGATCCCCTATCCGTTTGCCGCCGAAGACCATCAGTATCACAACGCCCTGGCTTTTGTGGAGCGGGGTGGAGGAGTGGTCCTGCGAGAGTCTGAAGAGAATTTGGACTTGCTGCGGCAAACGGCGCTGAGCTGGCTGGCTGAGCCCCAGGTGGTTGCCCAAATGGCCGCTAACTTGAAGGCGACAGCTCCTCCCCCTGCCAGCAAGGCAGTTGCCGGCCTGCTTCAGGAGATCTGCCGAGCTTCCGCCCGTTAACTTTCCCAGGAGGCCAGCCGTGGTACAGCCGAGATGGGATCGGGACCCTTTTGCCGCAGCCGTCGACACCTCAGCCCGGCTGGAGCCTCGTCCTCCCAACACCATCGCGGTGGAATTGCTGTTGGCGCGCCTGGAACAGTGCTTTGGCGTCCCCCAACGTCCTTGCAGCCCCGACGGCCTGCCTCTCTATCCCGACCTCTTGGACGAATTGGTGGGCACAATCCTCTCCCAAAACACCACCGACCACAACAGCAGCCGCGCCTTTCGCGCCCTCAAAGCCGCTTTTCCCTCCTGGGAAGCTGTCTTGGCTGCCAACCCGGCCGAGGTGGCCCAGGTGATCCGTCCTGGCGGCCTGGCCCAACTCAAAGCAGCCCGCATTCGGGAGATTCTGGCTGCCATTGTCCAGCGCCAGGGATCCCTGAGCCTCGACTTTTTGCGGGATCTCGACGACGCGGACGCTCTGGCCTATCTCCTCTCCCTGAAGGGGGTGGGACTGAAGACAGCCGCCTGTGTGCTGTTGTTTGGCCTGGGCCGAGATCTCTGCCCGGTGGATACCCATGTGCATCGGGTGGCCAACCGTCTTGGCTTGGTGCGAACCAGACATCCCGACGACACCTTTGCCCAACTGTCGCCGCGGATCCCGGCAGGCAAGGCTTATTCCCTACACGTCAACCTCATCCGGCTGGGCAAGCGCATCTGTAAGGCGCGCCTGCCCGACTGCGGTCGCTGCCCCCTGCACCACGAATGCCCCTCCGCCCTGCTGCGGCAGCGCTGATCCCTTCTCTGCCGGCCTAGGGGAAGAAGGGATCCCGTTTTCGCTCCCCTCTGAGGCAGGAACTTCCGGCTCGAGGACTTGCCGCACAGATTCAATCTCTTGGGAGAGCAACACCCGCTCCCGATCCAAGAGGCCAACCACATGCTCCGGATCCTCCCGCGAGACTACCGGCAACTGGCGCAGATCGTACTCGTACATCGGCTCGGCAGCCACCGCCACCGCCTCGTCGGGGAAAGTGGTGAGCACAGGCGACTGGCTGACCTGCTCTACCGTCAGTTCGGCCACTTCCCCGGCTCCCCTATGGGCTAAGGCCCGCTCGAGGTCTTCCAGGGTGAGGATGCCCCGCAGCCGATCTTGCCTGTCCACCACCAAAGCGCTGTGGCACTTTTGCTGCAGCAAACGCTCCAGGGCCTCTCGCAGAGGCGTATCCTGTTGCAGCAGCAGAGAAGGAGGCACCATGACCTCTTGAACTGTTAGGCCCTTGGGCTCCTGCCTGCGGCGGGCGGAAGGGTAAACGGCTGGCGGGTGCAAATGCTCCGTTAGCCAAATGCTCAAGCCCACCGCCGCCATCACCGGCAGGGCAATGTGGTAGTCCCGCGTCATCTCAAACAGCAGCAGAATTGCCGTCAGGGGAGCCCGCACGCTGGCTGCCAGTACCGCCCCCATGCCCACCATGGCGTAGGCGGCAGGGGGAGAGAGGGCAAAAGCAGGCAAAACCCTTCCCACCACCTGGCCATAGCCTGCCCCCAACACCGCCCCCAGGAACAGGGCCGGGGCAAAGGTGCCCCCGACAAAGCCGCTGCCCAAGCTCACCGCGCTGAGGAATACCTTGCCCAACAACAGCAAGCCCAACTGGCCAAGGGAAAAGGGCACCCCTTGCAAGATCGACTCAATGGTCTCGTAGCCCACCCCCAGCGCTAACGGGATCCAGAGGCCAACACCGCCGAGGATAGCACCGCCCAGAATGGGCTTGCTCCAGGTTGGCCAGGCCGCCATGCGGCTAAATAGCTGCTTGCCCCCCTCCAGGGCATAGCTAAAGGCCAGGGAGACCAAGCTGGCCAAAAAGCCCAAGCCCAAATAAAGCGGCACCTCCAGCAGACTGTGAAGCTCGTAGGCAGGCAAGACAAAAGCCGGCTGCGTAATGGTTGGCAGCAGGAAGGCCGGCTGCGCTCCCAGCCCCACTTGAGCAATTAGAGCGGAGACCACTGCCGCCAGAACCACCACGCTGACCGCAGAGGTGGTAAAGGAGCGGGCCAGGGCCAGCTCCAAGGCCAAGAACACCCCCGCAATCGGTGCGTTAAACCCCGCCGCCAAGCCCGCTGCCGCCCCGGCAGCCATCAATAGCTGCACCCGCTCCCGCGCAAGACGGAGGTTCTGCCCTACCAGGGATCCCAGCAGGGCGCCGCTTTCCACACTAGGAGCCTCCGGACCCAGAGAGGCTCCCGCCCCCAAGGAGATGGCAGCGGCCACGAGCTTAAGAGGGATCCAGCTTGGCCGAGGGAGGAAGGCTCGGCTAGGACTTACCAAGCTGGAGAGGCTGAAGTTGGGAAGAGGCAGAGCCACCTTCAGCACGCCAATCAAGAGGCCTCCCAAGAGCGGTGCCAAAGCCGGCACCCAGGATCCCAACTGCTCCAGGCCATAGGGTTGGACAGCCTTGGCAAGGTTGCCGAGCAGAAGCTCTTGGAAGAGATGGCGACACCAGCCAATCAAATAGCGAAACCCAACCACCCCTAGGCCCGTGCCCAGGCCCACGGCTGCTGCCAACAGCAGCACCAGATTCTCAGAGGAGAGGCGCAGGCGGGGATCCGCACTCATAGGGAGCCTAACTGGAGGAAGGCAACGTCAGGATCTCCACGCCGGTTTCAGTGACAGCAACAGTATGCTCAAACTGGGCAGAAAGCTTGCCGTCTGCCGTCACCACTGTCCACCCGTCGGAGAGCACCCTCACCTCCCAAGTGCCCTCGTTGATCATTGGCTCAATGGTAAACACCATGCCCGGGCGGAGCTTTTCCCCCTTTCCTCGCTCGCCGTAGTGAGGGATCTGGGGGGCGGTGTGGAACTGCCGTCCCACCCCGTGGCCGACAAAGTCCCGCACCACGCTGTAGCCCTGGGACTCGGCGTACTCCTGGATGGCTGCTCCAATGTCCCCCACGCGGCCCCCGGGTCTTACCGCAGCAATGCCCCGCCGCAGGCATTCTTCGGCCACCTCCACCAGGCGCCGGGCTCGCTCGGAGGGCTTGCCCACAAAGAAGGTTTTGGAGGCATCGCCGTGGTAGCCATCCAAAACGGGAGTGACATCGATATTAATAATGTCCCCTTCGCGCAGGATTTGCTTGGGGCTAGGAATGCCGTGGCAGACAACGTGGTTGACACTGGTGCAGATGGACTTGGGAAAGCCGTGGTAGCCCAGTGGGGCGCTTCTAGCACCCTGGGCCCGCGTCCAGCGCTCGGCCTCGTCGTTGAGCTCTTGCGTGGTTACTCCCGGCTGCACCATCGGCTCCAGGTGCTTGAGCAAATCCGCCGCCAGGCGGCAGGCCCGCCGCATCTTCTCCAGCTCCCGCGGCGAGAGCAATACAATTGGCTGTGCAGCTTGGGCAAGCTGGCTCATGCCTGTCTGGAGGGCAGATCCCAACTGTTGCCTCCAGCGCTGAGAGCGGCGGCCCAGGTTGGTTAACAGCGACCGCATATCTTCCATCGTCAAACCCTTCCCTTCTCTAACACTCCCTCAATTCCTAGGCTGGGACAGGCAGGGATCTCTGCCTGACTTAGCATTGACCGCCTTCTAGCCCCTCACAGACTCTGCCCCCATCGGCTTATTCTCCGCCGCTGGCGGATCCGGCGTACCAGCCACAGCCCAAGAAAATAGCTGGCCAAAGCTCCCCAAAACCCAACAAAGGCGCAGCCAACAAAAAGCGTGCCCGACACCTCCAGGCCCCACTGCATCCAGTTTTGGGGTGCCGCCAGTTCCGCAGGGGCAAAGGCCGTCGTGGATCCCAGTAGCCATTGCCCAACCCGGTAGTTAAACGCATAGATGGGCACATAGGTAAGAGGGTTGCTCACCCAGGTTCCTGCAGCCGCTACCAGCTTGTTGCCCCGCAGGGGAACTGCCAGCAGCAGGGCAGCTAGGGTTTGGAAGCCGAAGATGGGAAAACAACCGGCAAAGACCCCTGCCGCCAGGCCCCGGGCAATTTCTTCGGGAGAAGATTGCATCCGCAGCAGGCGCAAATACAGGTAGCGCAACCAGCGCCTCCAGCCCGCCTCTTGGCGGGGCAAAGTCAGCCTAGGGGGAGATTCCAGATAGGGCATGGCGGATCCCGCTGAACTGGCAAACCAAAAAGGGGGGCTCATGGACAGTCACTGAGAAAAGGTGTTAAGCCTTGTAAATCCAGTGTATCTTTCCCAGTGCCCAAGACAAAAGGCTCTTGGAGAGTCTGCTAGCTGAGCTTGCTCACCAAAGCCAGGAGGAAGTTAAGGCTTAAGTAGGAAACCAGCACCAACAAAAAGAAAAACAGGGCAAGGTTCAACGCAGCTCGCAGGGATCCCAAGTTAGGCTTTTCAGGCGGAGGGGTCATGTCAGCTTAAGGTGTAGGGGTTGGTGTAGCTGCTTGGGGGGAAGCTGAGGATCTTTTTTGTTGGAGGAGCTCTTGCAGGCGCACCCGCACTCGCTGATTTAGGGTGGGATCCTCGTTGGCCAAGGTCATCAGCTCACGGTATTTGGCCACCGTCAGCCCCTGCTTCTCGACAATGCGGCTGGCCTGGGCCTCAGTACGCTGCATAATCTTCTCATACTCAGCTTCGTTTTGGGTTTCTCGCAGCTGGGCGCTAGCTTCGCGAATCAGAGGATCCAGCTCCAACAAAATGCGCGCCAACTGCTCCACCTGCGCGTCAGTGACCTGAGCTGCAGTCAAAGAGGGAGAAACCTGCGGGCTGGGAGCCGCTCCTCTAGCCGGGGTAGCTGTTGCAGTAGGACTGGGGATCGGGGTAGAGCCTTTGGATCCCTGGGC
Source organism: Synechococcus sp. WC10meta (assembly GCF_047461475.1). NCBI lineage: Bacteria > Bacillati > Cyanobacteriota > Cyanophyceae > Synechococcales > Synechococcaceae > Synechococcus > Synechococcus sp. WC10meta. The sequence goes on along the minus strand of NZ_JANSHF010000009.1, from coordinate 44,549 downwards.
CCAAACGGTCAGGGCACCAAAGCTGAGTCCCAAACCCACTAGAAACGTCAATTTCCTCATGGCCAAAATTCCTTAGTAGACCGAAGACAGCCCGAAACCCTACTGGCACAGTCCTGCCTGGAGACAGGGTAGCAGGAGGTTTGGTCTCTGCACTAAGGGTTTAGCGCAAGGCAGGAGACCTGGACTAGTATCTTGTATAAAGTAGGGGATTGGTTGTAGAATCGTGAGGAAGTCCGCCAAGGATTACTCCTTTCGGCGAAGCTAGGTTTGCCGGTCTACAGTCAGCTGCTCCCCTTCTAAGCTGGGGAGTTGCCCATAGTGGGGCTTGGCTATTTGCTCTGCTGGGGTTGTTCTTTGCATTTTAGGGCTCTTGGGCAGCAATGAAGGTAGGTTGCTGTACAAGACCTCTTAGTGCAAGCTTTTTGCCTCTGCAAAAGATGACGGCAAAAAACGGCGAGGACTATTGATTTTCTTAAGCAATCTTGATATATTCTTTGCGACTGTTTCGTAATCTTTCTGTGGGAGGCTTACATTGGTCAGGAAAAGAAAGCGTAAGAGCCGCCGCCGCTTGGAAGGGCGCAAAATTTTAGATCTTGTTCCTCAGTATAAGCTAGACAGTGGTGAAGAAAAGTCTGTTACTGCGGCTCGAAGGTACATTCAGGAAAACTCTATTCAGCCGCCAGCGCTTATCTTGGTTCGACGAAATGAACATACCGTTGACCGCTTCTTTTGGGCAGAGAAAGGACTATTTGGTGCCCAGTACGTTGAAGAAAATCACTTCCTTTTTCCCAGCTTGCGCTCTCTCTTAGCAAAAGTTGCAGCGGAGAAACCAGAGAGGAAGTCTTCTAAAGCTCTAGCCGCTGCCCCTCAGTAGCCTCTCTAGAAGCTGAGATCCCCCTTTTGGGGGGTTTGTTTTTCAGATCCCTTCTGTTCCTGGCCTGGCAAGCTCTCAAGGTTCTGCAGCGTTAACCTTTTTTGCGGCAGGGCAGCCAAGTGTTTTCTTGATTGAGCTAGCAGTAGACCTTTGCCCAACTAACTTTGAAGATCTGGGCGGCTACGGTGGGGCTGCTCGGCAGAGCTGACAACCTTGAGCTGGAGCGCCGTCTCATTGTGAGAATAGGAGCTAGAGGGCTAGTCTCGCCTCTCACCTAGAAAGCCAATCCTGGGGTAGTAAAGTCAGAACACGGGAACCCGGAGGAGGGACAAAGGCATGAAAGCCATGATCCTGGCAGCCGGCAAGGGAACGCGGGTACGGCCCATTACCTACATGATGCCGAAGCCGATGATTCCCATTTTGCACAAGCCTGTCATGGAGTTTTTGGTGGAGCTGCTGCGGGAACATGGCTTTGACCAGATCATGATTAACACTAGCCACCTCGCCCACCAAATTGAGGACTACTTCCGGGATGGCCAGCAGTGGGGAGTACACATTGGCTTTTCCTTCGAGGGCCATTTTGAGAACGGCCAGCCGGTAGCCGAGCCCCTGGGATCTGCTGGCGGTATGCGCAAGATCCAGGATTTCTCCGGCTTTTTCGACAGCACCTTCGTGGTGCTCTGCGGCGATGCCTTGATTGACCTCAACCTAACTGAGGTGGTCAATTTCCACAAGTCTAAGGGGGCGCTGGCCACGGTAGTGCTGCGGGAGGTGGATCCCAGCCAGGTCTCCAGCTATGGGGTGGTGGTTACTGATGAAACGGGTCGGGTTACGGCTTTCCAGGAAAAGCCAAGGCGAGAAGAGGCCCTTAGCAACACCATCAACACAGGCATCTATGTCTTTGAGCCGGAGGTGTTTGACTATATTCCCCCTGGCCGTCCCTACGACATTGGCGGCGATCTCTTCCCTACTTTGGTCAAAGTCGGCGCCCCCTTCTACGGCGTCAAGGCTGACTTCCAATGGGTGGACATTGGCCGTACCCACGATTACTGGCTGGCTGTGCAAAAGGTGCTGCGCGGGGAGATCAAGGGCGTCAAGGTACCGGGGATCCAGATTCGGCCCGGCGTCTGGACAGGGATCAACATCCGTGCCAACTGGGATCGCATCCACATCGAGCCGCCAGTCTACATCGGGGCCAGCACCTACCTGGCAGACGGGGTAAAGCTCATCGGCCCCACGGCCATTGGCTACGGCTGTGTCTTAAACGAGGGGTGTACGCTGGATGCCAGCCTCATCTTCAACTACACCCAAATTGCTGCAGGGGTAACCCTGCGCCACCAGATGGTGATGGGCCGCTACTGCATTTCCTCAGACGGCAATGCCATCGACACGGAGGAGTCCAACCTTACCTGGCTCATTGGAGATGCCCGCAGCCATGGCAACGGCAAGTCCCAACCCCGCTAGCGCCCTCTACCTCTACGGGATCGTTGCCGCCCCTGGCCCGCGCCACCTGAATGTAGTCGGCTTGGACGGGCAGCCGGTGCGGGTTCACGTGCTCGGATCCCTGGCCTTCCTCTATTCCCAAACCTGCCAGGAGCGTTACCTGGCTAGCCGGGCCAACCTGCTGGCTCATGAGGCCGTTTTGGAAAGCGTCATGAATGAGGGCCATCGCACCCTACTGCCACTGCAGTTTGGCCTAGTAGTGAGCAGTTGGGATCAGGTGGAGCAGGATCTGGTCAAGCCACGCCTGGCCGAGCTCTTGGCCTTGCTGCAGCGCCTAGAGGGCAAGCGGGAGGTGGGGGTAAAAGTCTTCTGGGATCCCGAGCGAGAGCTCCAGTTGGGGTTAGAAGAAAACCCCGCCCTGAAAGCCCGCCGCGACGAGCTGGCTGGCACTCCGCTGGGACTGGAGGCCGTCGTGGAAATGGGACGGGCTTTGGAGCAACTTTTGGAGCAGCGACGCCAGCATATTGCCCACACCTTCACGGCTGCCCTTGCTCCCCTTGCCAGCGATTGTGTGGAAGGAAAGCTGCTTACCGAGAACATGGCCTACAACAGCGCTTTTCTCATTAACTGGGAAGATGAGCCGGCTTTTGCCCAAAAAGTGGAGGAGCTGGATCAAGCTTTTCAGGGACGGCTGCGCATCCGCTACAACAATTTCACTGCTCCCTACAATTTCGTCAAGCTTTGACCGGCCTGTATTCCTCCCCAGGATTGATAACATGGGCTTGCAATTTAGGGCGGAGCCATTTCAGGCCAGATTCATATCGGCATCTGGGGAAGGCTATTCAACATCGTTGCCCAGAGTGATCACTCCCAAGGAGTCTTTCGATGGCCGCAGTAACCGAAGCCAAAAAAGAAGTCCAACAGGAAAAAAAGATTTGGGCTGATGAGGAACTCATGGCGCTGCCTAAAGATGGGCACCGCTATGAGGTTGTCAATGGAAAACTGGTAGACATGGGAAGTGCAGGGGCACTGCATGGAAATCTTACTATCACTCTAAGTTCAGCTCTTTTTGCAGTTGTCAAGGCCAAGAAGCTAGGCGCCCTGTTCGATTCCAGCACCGCTTTCAGGATGAGGAGTGGAAATCTGCGATCGCCCGATATTTCCTTCTTTGCCAGGGAACGCTTACAAGGGATGGCCGAGCTGCCCACTGGCTTTTTGGAAGGAGCTCCGGATCTGGCCGTTGAAGTGCTATCTCCTAGCAACACCGTAGAGGAAATCGAGGGGAAAATTGCCGACTATTTCGAGAACGGTGCCCGCTTGGTCTGGGTCATCAGCCCAACTCAGCGCTACGTGTTGGTCTATCGCTCTGCTCACGAGCCAGATCGCCTGCTAAAGTCCGCAGATATCCTCGATGGGGAGGAGGTGATCCCTGGCTTCCAGTTGCCGCTTGCCGAGCTCTTCCAGAAGCTGTCTTTCTAGCCTGCCCTTAGATTGTCCCAAAATTAAGAGGTGGCGATGGCCACCCCAAGAAAAAGACTTTCCCAGCCAATGTCAAACCAGCGCCGGCACCCGCGCGCCAGCCAGAGCCTCCTTGAGCGCCCGCACCTGGGCCACCATGGCTACCTCGTCCTGGAGGCGGCTGACAGCTTTGCCCACCCCCACCGCCGAGGCCCCAGCAGCGATGGCTAGAGGTACCGTTACCGTCGAGAGGCCGGAGGCGCAGATGACCGGCACGGAAAGTACTCGGCTAATCTCATAGGTGGCAGCTAGGGTGGGGGCAGCTTTCTCAATGAGGCCCAGGGATCCGCTATGGCGCGGCTCAGCGCTGGTGCTGCCCTCGGTTTGGATGAAGTCAGCCCCCAGGTCTTCCAGTTTCTCCGCCAGCTCCGCCTGCTGATCCAAAGGCAGCGTGTGGGGAACGGTTACCGATAGAAGGGTGCGCGGCAGGAGGGAGCGGGTTTGGCGAGTGAGCTCCAAAACCTCTTCTGCGGAGAAGACGCGGCCTGAGGGGTAAAAGCTGTCATAGTTGCCAATTTCGGCCATGTCAGCCCCTGCTTGCACCGCAACAGCCAACTGCTGCGGATTCACTGCCGACACGCAGATGGGCAGATCTACTTGAGCCCGCACCGCCTGCACCAACTCGGGACTGGCAGCAATATCTACCCAGGTGGCCCCTCCCTGCTGGGCAGCACGGGCAATTTTCAGCACGGACTCCAGGTCAAAGTTCTGCAGGCCGCTGATGATCTTGAGGGCACGGCGCTGGGCAAGAGCGTCAAAAAGAGCAGCTTGAGAGGCAGGTGTCATAGAAGCGTCAGGTCAGTTTGTCCAAAGAGACAGAATGGAGAGAGAGCCAAGGAGCCGCTGTCTAGCCACTAGTGTAGGGGTTTTGTCTTCATCCCACAAGGGATCTTCGTTCAATACAATAGGAATCCCTTCCTGTACCTTTGCTATGTATCGCTCCCCCCTGCCTTTTCTGGGCCTGCCCGAGTCGGATCCAGAGGTAGCCCACGCCATTCTCTTGCCTGTCCCCTACGAGGCCACCACCTCCTACGGAAAAGGCACCGCCAAGGGCCCCCAAGCGCTCCTAGAGGCTTCGGCCTACGTGGAGATCTACGACGAGCTGAGGGACTGCCAGCCGGCCCTCCGCCCCGACTGTCGCGAAGAGATCTCCCGCTACTGGACGGCGCCGCCGGTAGAGTTCGAGGGGCTGGATACCCACGAGCTGGCCATGGCCGAAATTCAGCGCCGCGCTGCCGAGTGGGTTAGGCCGGGGCGGTTTTTGCTCTCCATTGGCGGCGAGCACTCCATCACTGGCCCCTTGATTGCTGCCCACTTGGTGCATTACCCCGAGCTGCATGTGCTGCAGATCGACGCCCACTGCGACCTTAGAGATAGCTACGAGGGATCCCGCTACTCCCACGCCTCGGCCATGGCTCGGGTAGTCGAGCAAGTGGGCAGCCGCCTTACCCAGGTGGGGATCCGTTCTATCTGCGCCGAAGACCGCCAGGCCATCCGCAAGTACCGCCTGCACACCTTCTTTGCCCACAGCCTGCACAGCAAGCCAGCTCAGGAGTGGATCCCAGAGGTGATTGCCACGCTGGGAGCCCAGGTTTACCTGACGGTGGATGTAGACGGCCTCGATCCCGCGGTCGTGCCGGCCACCGGCACCCCTGAGCCCGGTGGGCTGAGCTGGTGGGAAACCGTGGAGCTGATCCGAGCGCTGGGGCAGCAGCGGCAGATTGTTGGCGCCGACGTGGTGGAGCTGGCCGTTACCGGGGAGCGAGAAACCGATCGCCGCAGCGCTTTTACCGTCGCCAAGCTGGCCTATCAGATCCTAGCCGCCGCTTTGGGTTAAGCTCCCCTAAAGACTGGACTCTCGGTGTTGCCAGCTTCCTAATGCCCCCAGCCATGTCCTCGCCTTCTTTGCCGCCGCCCCTAGTTGACGAGGAGCTCATCCACAGCCGCATTCAGGCTGTCCGAGCCCAGATCCCAGAGCAGGTGGAGATCATGGCGGTGAGCAAGGGCTACAGCGTCAACCACATCCGCGCCGCCTATCGAGCCGGGATCCGCCACTTCGGCGAGAGTCGGGTGCAAGAGGCAGCCGTCAAACAGGCGCAGCTGCAGGATTTGACCGACATTGTCTGGCACCTGATTGGACACCTCCAGACCAATAAAGTAAAGCCAGCCCTCAAGCAATTTGCCTGGATTGACAGCGTCGACAGCCTGCGCCTGGCCAAGCTGATTGACCAAAAAGCGGGGGAGCTCCACCTCACCCCCAAGCTTTGCCTGCAAGTGAAATTGGCACCGGATCCCAACAAATTCGGCTGGCTTGTCCCCGACCTGCTGCAGAGCCTGCCTCAGCTCAATCAGCTGCTGCAGGTGGAAATTGTGGGCCTGATGACCATTCTGCCGCTCGGCCTTAGCTCAGAGGCCGCCTTGGAACTGTTTCGTAAACTCGCTGAGCTTGCTGAGTCCATTCGGCAAAGCGGCTACGAGCGCCTGCAGCTACGCACCCTCTCGATGGGGATGTCCGACGACTACCTGCTGGCAGTGGCGGCAGGCTCCAACTTGATTCGGCTGGGACGCGCTCTGTTTGCCAATGCCGAGCGTCGGTAGATGCAAACTTTATGAAGCCCTTGAGTTGTGATTAAATTCTTCTGAAGCTGTGCCCCTCTAGGATTGCTCTGCAGGGCTCTTTAGAGGGGGAGACCTGCGTTACTTGGCTGGCGTTGGCAGCTTCTTGCCCAAAGGCCTCCTCAGTCTCTTGAAAGAGAATATGAAGGACGTTTCCTAGCTTGGGCCTCTGCTCAACAAGATCGCGGGTCTAAACGCCGAGCTTGCTGTAGATGTAGGGTAGGTAGTGAGGATGCAAGGGATGAATGTCAGTGGAATCTGGAGCAGGGTAAAGGACTTTGTGGGCTTAAATGATCCCGCGGATAACCTGGAGGAGTACTCTGAATCGGAGATGGAGGGGCAGGACGACTACCAACTTCTCTACGAAAGACACCGTTCTGCATCGGCCACCTCTAGTGAGGAGGAGGTAGAGCACCCCTGGCGGGGACGGCGGCAGCGCTCAGTAGAAGCTGGCGAAGGGCCTGTCCATCGGGAAGAGTCGCGTGGCCATCGGCGCAGTCAGCCTCCTCGGGAGCGCTCAGGAGGGAGTAGTATGGGGAGCAAGGTGATTGGATTGCCTGGCGTCAGCCAGCCGACCAATGAAGTAGTGGTGCTGGAGCCGCGCAGCTTTGATGAAATGGCCCAGGTTATCCAATACCTGCGCGAGCGCAAAACGGTGATCATGAACTTAAGCCTGATGGATCCCGCCGAGGCGCAGCGTTCGGTGGACTTTGTTGCCGGCGGCACCTACGCTATTGACGGCCATCAGGAGCGTATTGGGGAGAATATTTTTTTATTCACCCCCAGCACCGTCACCATCTCCACCCCCAGTAGCCAAGTTATGCAGCCGCTGCAGCGCCCTTTGCAAAGCCCTACCCCTCTCTGGCCCAGCGGCTATGAGCACCTGCAGGCGGTAGGCCAGCACTAGCTGCGATGGAGCAACCGCTGCTGAGTGTCATTGGGGGCGGAGCTATGGGATCTGCCCTGCTGCGCCGCTGGGTGGCGGCAGGGGTTTATTCTCCAAAGCAGATGGCGCTGCGGGAGGTCGATAAGGACAGGGCCACCGCTCTCCAGCAAGAGCTTGGCATTCGTCTATTGGCCGATCCCTCGGAGGCGGGGGAGGCCGAGATTTTATTTTTGGCCGTCAAGCCCCAGGTCTTTCCGCAGGTAGTGGCAGAGATAGGGCAGCCGGCGGCCACAGAGTTGGTCATTTCTATTATGGCCGGGATCCCTTTGCAGCAGTTGCAGCAGGCTTTTCCCCGGCAAAAGGTGGTGCGCACCATGCCCAACACACCGGCACTGGTGGGGGCAGGGATCACGGCTATCTGCTACGGGCCAGGGGTGACGCCTCAGCAAAGGGATCTGGTGGAAAGGTTGTTTCGGGCTGTAGGCCAGGTGGTGACGGTGCCGGAGAGCCAGATGGATGCGGTAACCGCCCTGTCAGGATCGGGGCCAGGGTATTTGGCAGTGATCCTGGAAGCGCTCATCGACGGCGGCGTAGGGGTGGGCCTACCGCGCCCCATCGCCACCCAACTGGCGGTGCAGACCCTGGCAGGCACTGCTGCCCTCCTGCAGCAGGAGCAGCTGCACCCCGCCCTGCTCAAAGACCAGGTCACTAGCCCCGGCGGCACCACCATTGCCGGCCTCCAAGTCCTGGAACAGGCAGGGGTGCGAGGGGCCCTAATGCAGGCGGTGCGGGCGGCCTACGAGCGCTCCCGTCAGCTCCAGGGATCCTAGCGCCTGCCACAGCGGGCGGGTCATCCAGCTCCACCCCACCCTGAGCTGGTGCTCTAGAGTGGGCAGGCGGAAGAGGTAGGCAACTCGCCGCGCTAGGTAGCCCAGGGGGCCGGTTAGGGTAAGGCCGCCCAAGGCCGAGACTACTGCCGTATCCGCCCCTAGGCTGAGCATCTCCCCCAGCGAAAAGTAGCGAAACGGCAACAGCGGCCGCTCCTGGGTGAGCAGAGCCCACAGGTTCCAAGCGCAGTAGCCCGCTTCTTGGAAAGCTGCCTGTGCAGTTGCAGGTACGGGCTGTCCTGTGGCATCCACCACCGCTGCTCCGTCGCCCAGGGCAAATACTTCGGGAAAGGTGGGCGTTTGGAGAGTGGGCAGAACCTGCAGGCGGCCCCGCTCGTTTTTGGGCAAATCCAAGTTAGCAATGGCCGCCGCTGGTTGGGTGCCGACTGTCCAAAGCACAGCATCGACCAAGTCAACAGCCATCTCCTGAGTTGCCAGGCGCTGCCGCTGCAGACGAAAGGGAGGAGCGCCGTTTTCTCCCGTAGCCTCGATCCCAAGTACCTTGGTCTGCAGCTCCACCTGCACCCGCCGTTGGGCCAGCGCCGCCTGGGCTGCCTTCCGGCTTGAGGGAGCAAAACCCGGCAAAATCTGGGATCCCACCTCAATAAGACGGATCTGGCCGCGCGATCCCAGCCGGTCAGCCAATTTGCAGGCTAGCTCTACGCCGCTGGCCCCCGCCCCCACAATAGCTAGGTAAATGGCCTGAGCCGGATCCCGCGCTTCTAGGGTCTGCAAGTGGGCCCGCAGCCGTTGGGCATCGGCTAGGGTGCGGAAGGGAAAGGCAAACTCCGCTGCTCCCGGCACGCCCTGCAGAGGAGTTTCCCCTCCCAGCGCCAGCACCAGGGCGTCGTACTCCAAGGTCTGCCCCTCTGCCAGGAAGACGCAGTGGTCTTGGAGGTCAACCGACTGCACCGCGCCGCGGCGAAACGCTACCCCTTCCGGCAGCAAATCCTGGAAACGGGGGGCCACCTCCCACTCTTCCATCTCGCCGGTGAGCAGCTCGTAGAGCAAAGGAGCAAAAACAAAGCGCTCCTGACGATCCACCAGGGTAATCTGCGGCGGCTCCGGCCAAGGCCGGCGGATGAGCTCCAGGGCTGTATACAGCCCGCCAAAGCCGCCCCCAAGGATGCAAATGCGACGCATGCTTCGAGGGTTGAAGGTAACATCAGCTTAACAAACCGACCGGGATCCAGCCTCAGGGCTCTGCGTTGTGCAGGGGAACAGCCGCTGGCGGCGGAGAGACCGTTGCCGCATTGACTCTGCAGGGTAGGATGCTGTCCAAAAAGCTAAGGATTCCCCAAACCAGGCCGACGCTGGCCACCCAAAAGAGCCACAGCCCACCCGCCCAAGGAGGTGGCAGATCCAGAGCCACCCCCCCGATTAGCGGCCCAACGGCAAAGCCTGCTGCCCAGCAGAGGGAGTTGATCGATAGATAAACCCCCCGCAGATGCTCTGGGGCCAAATCTGCCACCAGCGCCGAAGCTGAGGGGTTGTAGCTCGCCAGGGCCAAGGAGAGCACCGCCAAGGCCAAGGCCGCCATCCCTATGGCCGGCATCGCTCCCAACTGTGCTGCTGGGCCGCTGAGCCAAACCAACCCAAATCCCAGCCCCCACATCAGGGCGGATCCCTGTAAACCCTGGATGCGGGTGAGGCGGTTCAGCCGGCGGGCCACTGGTATCTGCAGCAGGGCAACGATGGCTCCGTGCAGAGCAAACAACGGGCCAATCTGCACCTCAGGGATCCCAGCTCCCTTGCGCAAGTAAAGGGGCAAGCTGCTGCTGAGTTGGGCAATGTAGGTGGTGAAGAAAATGTTGGCCAGGGCGAACACCCATAGGGGGCGATCCCGCAGGGCAACTTTCCAGCCTGCCAACAGAGGCTCTGCCGCCGGCTGAGCTACTCGAGTCTCCTGAACGCAAAGCCAGAGCAGGGCTAGAAAAGCCAAGTACGTGAGGCCCTCGATAACAAACAGGAGGCGGTAGTTCTTCGTCAGAGCTACCAGGACGCTGGCCATGGCGGCGCCAAGGCTCAGGCCCAAGTTATCCCCCAGGCGGTTTAGGGCATAGGCTTCGTTGCGCTGCTCGCGCGTGGTTAGATCCGCTACCACTGCCTCCACCGGCGGCCAATAGAGGCCCTGCCCAAACCCTGCCGCCAGGTTGGCCAGGGCAAAGCTCCAGAAGCCATGGGAAAGGGCAAAGCCAAAGGAGCCCAGAGCGGAAATGGCCAGCGAGAGGATCAAAGTGGAGCGGCGGCCCCAAGCTCCGTCTGCCATGGATCCCCCGAGGAGGCGGCCAAGCACGCCAGCAAAGGCCATCATGCCCCGGCCCAAACCTACCTGAGTGGCCGTTAGCCCTACCTGATTGACGAAAAAGAGGGTGGTGTAGAACAGAGTAAAACCGGTTCCAGTTTGGGAGAGCAGCCGACCAATAAAGATCAGCCAGAACTGAAAGCCGAGCTGTGGCCACCAGTAAGGGATCCGCATAGGGGAGGCAACGGGAGACAGGTTACCTAGCCTAGGGGATCCCAGTCGCTGACGCCAGATCCGGTTCAGCAGGCAGAAAACTGAGTGGGAGCCAGCGGCTCCTCTTCCAGGGATCCGGTGGAAACCGCAACCAACTCCCCCAAATTCAGGTATTCGCTCAGCAGCCGCGCCAGCCGGTACACCCAGTAGTCGAGCTGGGCCAAGTCATTTCCCATCGCCTTCGTCACCACCAAACACCTGCTTTCCCAAACTGCCTGGCAGCACTCTCTCGACCTAAACCCCGCCGGCTCGCCTTTTCTTTTGGTCGGCCCACCCATCGGCACCGAGACAGACCTTGGGGGCCAGGGCTTGGAGGGCTGGCTGCAACAAACTGTAGCAAAAATTAAACAAGCATTGAGAACCAAGACCCGCCGGCCAGCAAGGCGGCTTGCCAACCCCTAGCATCCGTGGGCCAGCAGGAGAGGATCCAACTGGCTGTTACCTGACAGCCACTGGCGACTTGGCTGCCACAGCGCGCTCTTCCTCTTCTTCCTCAGGAGGAACAGCCACAAACTCGATGTGGTTGAGCAATGTTGTCACGAAGGCAAAGAGCAGAAAAGGCAGGGAGATGACCAAGATCAACGCGATGGTGAGGAAGGCGTAGAGAGGGCTATTCATCAGAGAGAGGGCGGCGCCCAGGCCAGCAAAAATCACGATTAGCCAAACAATGATCTGGCCGTAGATATCCCCAAAGGAGAGGGTACAGATAAAGCGGTAGCGGGTGTGGGTGTTCATGGCAATTCCTCGGGATAGCCTGGCTGGCTTGATCCTGACCGGGAACCAAGCCTTAGCCTCACGGGTGGATATGAGTATCTTGAGATTTTAGACGAGAGAAGGGGAGACGCCTCTCTTTCCTAAGAAATGTCTCAAGAATCGGCTGAGCAAGCCGGATCCTCCGTCTTCCCGAAGACAGGATGCTATCGTCGAGATCGCAGACTCTTTCTGGTAGGCAGCAGCCATGTGTATTTGTATTCACTGCTACTACGTGGATCGCTGCACCACCTATCACGCCGTGGAAGCGCAGCACCAACAGCCCCACCTCACCCTGACGCCAGATTTTGAGCCGCAAGGGCCCCAGATCAACGTCAACATCCGCAACGGCGGCACTGAGATGGAATGGGATGTGGTGGCCTGCCAGAGCTTTCGTGAGGAGCGGAACAAGTGGGCAAGGCTCCGCCCCCACGAGGTCGTTCCCACTTAAAATCTAGAGATGGCCTAGATGCCAAAAGGGTTCTCCGCGCCTGGGGGCTTGAGACTTAGGTCTGCTGCAGGCAAAAGCCTTAGTTCGTTTATTTCGAGAGATTGGGAAGACTACGATGCTAACCGCAAGCCCGACAGCACCACCAACGGATGCTCGTCAACGGGTAGGCCAGTTTATGCGGTATCTCCAGGACGAGATCTGTGCTCGTCTGGAAGCGCTGGATGGCAAAGCCAAGTTTCGGGAAGACAGCTGGGAACGCCCTGGAGGGGGAGGCGGTCGCTCGCGGGTCATCCAGCAAGGAGGCGTGTTCGAGCAAGGAGGGGTCAATTTTTCCGAGGTATTTGGCTCCCAGCTGCCCCCTTCGATTTTGAAACATCGCCCCGAGGCAGCGGGGCATCCCTTTTACGCCACCGGTACCTCCATGGTGTTGCATCCCCGCAACCCCTATGTGCCGACGGTTCACCTCAACTACCGCTATTTCGAGGCGGGGCCGGTTTGGTGGTTTGGCGGCGGCATGGATCTCACCCCCTACTACTTGTTTGAGGAGGATGCGGCTCATTTTCACCGCACCGCCAAAGCGGCCTGCGACCGTCTGGATCCGGTCTACTACCCAACTTTCAAGATCTGGTGCGACCGCTACTTCTTCTTGCCCCATCGGGGCGAGGCCCGCGGCGTTGGCGGCATTTTCTTTGACTATCAAGACGACCGGCCCGGGCTGCTCTACCGCCCTGAGGGTGAGGCAGAGGCGGATCCCGAACAGCTTGTGGCTGAGCCGCTGCCACTCCAGGCGCGGGTGGGATCCCGCAGTTGGGAGCATCTCTTTGAGCTGGTGCAAGCCTGTGCCGAGGCGTTCTTGCCTGCCTATGTGCCGATTGTGGAGCGGCGGCAGGGGATGGAATGGGGGGAACGGGAGCGACAGTTCCAACTCTACCGGCGCGGGCGCTATGTGGAGTTTAACCTCGTCTACGACCGGGGCACGGTCTTTGGTCTCCAGACCCAAGGTCGTGCCGAGTCGATCCTGATGTCGTTGCCGCCATTGGTGCGCTGGGAATACGGCTACGAGCCGCCGCCCGATAGCTGGGAAGCCAAGCTCTACGAAGTGCTGCGCCAGCCTCGGGATTGGGCCTAGGCGGTATTGGTCTCAATTTTTGAGGATCGCGTTGTCTTCCCCTCTGCCCCTTGTCTACCGCTTTCAACCGCCCCGCCAGGCCGGGCCGGGATCTGCTCCTGTGTTGGTGATGCTGCACGGGATCGGCAGCCATGAGGGGGATCTCCTCCAGTTGGCCCCTTACTTGGATCCCCGCCTAGCGGTGATTAGCCTAAGGGCGCCGCTTCCCTGGGGGGCGGGTGGCTTTGCCTGGTTTGAAATGGCCTGGACGCCGGAAGGGCTGGTGGGGGATCCCGAGCAAGCCCGCCGCAGCCGGGAGCTTGTCAGCCACTTTCTGGAGCAGGTTCTGTCCCAGGGGATGGCCGACATTTCTCTAGATCCGGCCCGGGTCTATTTGCTGGGGTTTAGCCAGGGGGCGATCATGAGCCTATATCTGGCTCTAACCCGGCCGGAGAAGCTGGCTGGCGTAGTGGCCATAAGCGGTCGCCTTTCACCGGAGATCCTAGCCGAGGCGGTGGAGCCAGCCCGGATGCAACACTTGAGCGTCCTCGTGGTTCACGGCACCGCCGATACCGTTTTGCCTGTGGCTTTCGGCCGCCAGATCCGCGACTACTTTGCCTTGCTGCCCCTGCGCTTGACCTATCGGGAGTACGAAATGGGCCACGAGGTTTCCCCAGAAAGTTTGCGGGATATCCAAGGGTGGTTGCAAAGTCAGCTGGACAAAAGCTGTGGCCCTCCTTGGAGTTGAACCCTGGGCAAGGGCTGGGAGCCGTTGGGATCCCCTACAATAGCGGCAAAGTTTTTGCCCCCTGAGGGTCTCAGTGAACGGCGGCCAGCCTCCCTACGACATCCTCATCCTCTCCAACGGCCCCGGCGAGCTGCTCACCTGGGTGCGGCCAGTTGTCCTAGAGTTGCGTCAGCAACTGCCCCAGGCGCGTCTTTCCCTGGTGCTCTCTCCTTGTCCGCACGCTTCTGGGCAAGAGGTGAAGATAGCAGAGGAATTTATCCAGGTCGATCGGGTTCAGGATCCCGATTTTTTTCTAGCTTTTTTGCTCACGGGTCAGACCGAAGAAGCCTGGGATTGGGCCAAGCGGGGGGTGGTGCTGTTCCTAGGAGGGGATCAGTTTTTTGCGCTCTGGATTGCCCGCCGTCTGCGCTACCGTCTGGTAGTGTATGCGGAGCGTCGGCCCCGCTGGCGACCCTGGGTAGACGTTTTTGCGGTGCGGACGGAGGAGATCAAACGCCGCTACGACGGGGGACGCCTCTTGGGCCACCGCTGGGCTGCCAAGATGCAGGTGGTCGGGGATCTGATGGCCGATGGAGTGGCCAGTGCTGTCTACTTGCCGGGGATCCCTCTTCCCGGCTGGCTCAGCAGTCGCTTTCTCCCCCCGCCGGCTTCTAGCGTTGCTCCTGAAGCGACGGCAGGCTTTTCCACCCTCCTCCAGCCCCTCCCCGATCCCATCGAGGAGCCGGAATCGGGGCAAACGGCACCGGAAAGGGTGGAACCCCCCCCTGCCGACGAAGCCTTGCTGCCGCGTGGCTGGCAACGTCTTGGCGACCGCAACCGCACCCACTACCAGGTGGGGCTGCTCCCCGGCTCCAAGCCAGCCAAGCTCTCCCTGGGAGTGCCGCTGGTGCTGGCGGTGGCCGATGAGTTGCGCCAGTTGTTGCCCAACGTCCGCTTCGTGATCCCAGTGGCTCCTGGCCAGACCCCTCAGTCGCTGGCGGCTTACGCCCATCCCAAGCTCAACCCCGATATGGCCGTGATCTACGGCACCTCCGCCACCCTGGAACAAACCAACCTAGGCTCCCACTTCGTCACTCCCTTTGGCACCACGGTACAGCTGTGGACCCGTTTCCCCGCCTATTCTGTGCTAGCCAATTGCGACCTCTGCCTGACTACAGTTGGAGCCAACACCGCTGAACTGGCCTATCTGGGGGTGCCCATGGTGGTGGCGATCCCCACCAACAAGCTGGAGGCGATGCGCGCCTGGGACGGGATCCCTGGCCTGTTGGCCCGCTTGCCTGGCCTGGGCACTTGGATAGCTCGCCTCATCAACACAATTGCCCTGCGGTGGCTGGGTTACCTGGCTTGGCCAAACATCTGGGCAGGACGGGAGGTGGTGCCGGAGCTGCGAGGCCATTTGCGCCCGATCCAGGTAGCCGAACAGATGCGAACCTTGCTGGCAGACCCCCAACGGCGCCAGCGGATGCAGAGGGAATTGCAACAGCTAGGGGGCAGACCGGGTGCGGCCCAGGCCATCGTGCAACTCGTGGCCCAGCAGTTGAGCAAAAGCTAAATGAGGCGACCGAGGCGCTCCCGCAGCTCGGCGGCAGCCTGCTCTAGATGCTCGGGAGTATAGCCGGTGGTCTCTACCCGGACGGCAAGGTGGGTGCCCTGGCTCTCGTGCAGATGGATCCACAGAATGTGGCGGCCATCTTCGGTTTTGCGGTTGGCGGCTTTGACGCCGTTTTTGGGGGCAGCGTAGGCGTTTGGGTCGTAGCGAACCAGATCCACCCAGGGAAGGTCGCGCAGGAGCTTTTCCACCTTGGCCCAGCTGCGAGGGCGGTGGTGGCTACTCTCGCTTCGCAATTGGATGACCTCGGCGCGATCGCGGCCAGAATCTGGCAAGCTTGCCCGCGGGATCCGAGGCTGGACTGGCGGTTGCAGATGGGGCAGATACACCAAAGACTTGTATTGCTCGTGGATGTAGCAGACCGGGATCCCCAGTTGGCTGCCCACCACGGCCATAACCATGGCCTGGGCTTTGAACCCCCCAGTGGCGGCGAAGGTGACGAGCCCTCTAGCGCTCTCCGCCAACTGTTTCAACAGCTCGGCCATCCGCTCTAGGGAGGATTCCTCCAGCTCGTAGTTGATGCCGGGGAGGGGCACCAGGGAAACCCCTTGTTGGCCCAGGGCTTCCTCAAAAAAGAGCTTCAAAATCTGGGCACACTCTTGGCCTTCAGGAGTTTCTGAGTAAAGCAAAATCAAGGCATCCTGGGGGGTGGGGTCCAGCCGGTAGTAGGTGTTGGTTTCGGCGCTGATCAGTTCCAGGTCGGTCTTTCTCATCCAGGCTAAGGCCCGTTCTGGATCCCCAATGGTCTTTTGCCCTAGCCACGGCCGCGGCGGCTGTAGGTTTTTGTCCGGGTTGGTGAGCAAAGAGGTGCCCACGGTCATGATGATGGTCTGCATGAGTTCCCCGCAAATGAAGCCCAAAGCTATAGCTCTTAGCGCCGGCGGGAGTAGGGACGAGGATAGGGCTGACGCATTTGCCGAGCCAGGTACACCTGAAAGGTCTGCGCCACTGCACCCGCCCGCCGCAGAGGGATCTCGGCCACCGGTTCAATGTGTTCAAAATAGTTGCCGTAGGTGGCTGGGATCCCTGCTTTTGGCTGGAACAGCGTGGAGGTGACTAGCAGTCCGTCTTTTCCCAGCCAGTCTTCCGGCTGAGACCAAAAGGCAAAGCCCCGCGGATCTTCATCTAGGCAGGTGAGGGGCTTCTCCGTCAGCGGTGCCAAGGCCATGCCGATCTGCCCGCCCAGGAAGTAGGTATTGGTGAAGATGAAGTCTACTGCCTCCAGGGCCTGAGTCAGGCGGGGATCCGTCTGAAACTGGCGGCGCAACTGCTCAATTTCAATGAGCTGAGTGGAGGGATCCCGTTCCACTGGCCACAGGCCCAAGCCGCCGGGCGCCTGCAGCAACCCGTAGCGCACATGGGCTAGCCCCACCCCCACCAACAGACCCACCGCCACCGCCGTCCCCGCCAAGAGCCGCTTTGCTCCTGGCCATCCTTCCCAGCGGGATCCTAAAAGCAGGCTCAGCACCCAAAACCCCGGCATGGGCCAGGTGGGGAGGATGGGGCGGTAGCCCCCCATCAAGGTAAAAGCCAGCACTAGCGGCAGCCCACAGGCCAGGATTAAAAGGTGCCTCAGCTCCTGATCCGCGAGGCGTCTTCTCTGGAAGAGAGCTAGCCCCAGCCGCCCGCCCTCAGCCAAGCTCAGCCCCAGCAGAGGGATCCCCAAGGTTGGGAAAAGATAAAAAACTTCCTGCAGCACCGTCAGAGCCAGATCCTGCAGGCGGTAGCCTGTCTCCGGCACCGCTCGCCCCCCTTGGAAGCGAAAGGAGATCCAATCCTGCTGGGCGTTCCAGAGCAACACTGGGCTAAAGACTGCCAAGAACCCCAGCGCCGCCAAAAGCGCCCAGCCGGATCTAAAGGCACAGCGGTGGGCCGGGCTGAGCAGGCAAAAGAGCACCAGGCCAAACCCCAACGCCAGGCCGTGGTATTTGCCCAGAGAGGCCAGCCCCACCAACAGCCCAATCAGCGCCAAGCGCGGTCCCGGTCGGTAGCGAGCCGACCCGTAGACCCCCGGTTTGGGAGCCGGAAAAAACTCCTGGGCAGCCACCCACAGCGTTGCCGCCGTAAACAACGTCAGCGGGCTGTCCGGCAGGGTTAGCACCCCAAACCCAATCCAGAAAATGGGTGCGATGCTAACGGTTGCCAGGCTAATCAGCCCCGCCTGCACCGAAAAGAGCCGCGCTCCGGTGAGGTAAAGCAACAGCGAAGAGCCGCTGTAGGCCAATAGGGATCCCAGTCGGATGGAAAAAGCCGACACCTGACCTGTCAAAACAGGCCCCAAACCCGTCGTCCAGGCCACCAGCGGCGGATGGTCAAAATAGCTCCAGTCCAGATGACGAGTGTAGAGGTAGTAGTAGGCTTCGTCAAAGCCTGGCGGCAACAGAGCCGCGACCAGACAGCGCAGAAGCAGGCTCAGCCCCAGAATCCACAGAACAGCCCGCGGCAGCACAGGGGATCGCTTTGAGCGCGTGGGCAGATGCCATTATCTCAGCTTTGGCAAATCTTGCCTCCCCCACCTTCCCCAAAAACCAAGGGGGGTCTAGTCTAGGCCTAAGGCGTTGTCTCCGGCAGCCTTACTGGACACCTCAAAAGCTGGCCCAATTGTTCTGCTTCCGCCCTTGCCTTGCTATCGTCAGTACCAAAACTCAGGTACAACAAGGGTTCTCCTGCTTGCAACTGCACCTCCACCGAAAAAAGGTATCGCCATCAGAGTCTGTTGTGCTCTGAACCACAACTTGCTGCACGTCTCTGAAGGAGTAAGTTTTCCTCCTCCTTATCCCAAAGGGAGTGAGGTACTCCTCCAAGATCTGGTCTAGGGAGCGGTCAAAGGTCAGCCGGCATCTCGGCAGCGCAACTGTTCGCAATAGACCTAAAAGAAATAACATTCCTGAGAGAAAAAGCACAATCAGAAGTACAGACAAACTTCCTAAGTTGAGAGTATTGCCGTCCACCAATAGCTGACTCTCTGCACTCACCCGAAACGATTGGATCTTTGTTGCCAGTTGTCGGGCTTTGCTCTCGCTGGCGGTTGACCAGGCTTCCTTTTCTCCTGCAGAAGTTATGAGAGTGACGTAGTAATAGGTTCTCTTGTCTCCCTCAAAGTCTATTTGAACTTCAGTTTTGGTTCTGGCCCCTCTTACGTTATAGTAAGACCTGACCCATTTTGGTAAGAGCAGTGGCTGGAAGACCACTTCGCAGTTGACCATATCCTGATCAAGGCGATAGCAAGTGAAGCTGCGATCTACCAGAAAACGCCAAGTCAGGGAACAAAGACACAGCACCAAAAAGAGAGCAAAGATAGCACTAACCGACAAAACTCCAAGCCCCCTTAGATAAACACGCTTGCTGGGGGTCTGCTCCACACACCTCATCTCCATAGGCTTACCTCCGTCGGGATCCTAGGCTTTGCCCTCATTATTGCTTGCTGCCGTGATACCTGACCGTTTTCCACAATTTTGAGAGCGGAGTTTGGTTTTTTATGCCCAAATTAGACTGAGATCCAGGGCAAAGCCAGGGAGGAGAGGATCCCCCTGCAGGTAAGCTGGGCGCTCCAGGACTTGTAATGGCTGGCTAGGACGATAGACACGGGTCAATTAGCCAGCCCAGTTAGTGCAGCTTGACTTGCAAAGCAACTAGATCGCTCGGAGGGATCGCAACTCCAAAACAAAGCTCCCTAAGCGCTCCCGGCAGCATCCAGCAAGAGGTGAAGGGTCGAAGACCAAGCGATTTTCCTTTTCAGCTTTTGGGGATCAGCCGCTTCGGACAGGCGGCGCGGATATGGGACTTGCTCAGGTCAGGCATGAGGGCCAAGGCTCGTTCGGCATCAATTTGTGCTTCGCACACTGCCTCCAGCACCTGCTCTGCCAGCAGGGAAAGGGGCATGTCAGCAGTCTCCTCTGGATTGGTTTTTTCAGAGATTTGCCGAACTCCCTGGGGCGGAGGGGGTAAGGTCGGCTCTGCTCGGGGAGGCAAGGTAGTGGAGGTGCCCACTGTCAGTTGGGTTTCGGCAAAGGTTGCGCCAATCCTCCCCAGCAGTAGGGATCCCAGCAGCAACACCAGCCCAGCCATCCCCTGTGCTGGCCAACGCCTTGGTCTCTGGGCAAGGCTACGGCTGCCCACCCCCTTGTCCAAGCTCCTACCGAGCCCCCGGCTGCTCATTTCACCCCTCCAAGACCACCTTCTTCCTCAAGCCTCAGGATATCCAACAGACTCAGAATTTGCAGTAGGCTAGGCCTTGGTCAACCTTTCCTGCTATGGCACGTCTATCCCAAGAGCTAGCCCGCTTAGCCGGCCTTGCTAACAGCTCGGAGCAGGCCGAGGGATCCCCACCAGAGGCGATCCGCATTGAAGAGATTCTCAAACTGGCGCGCGAGCGCAGCTTTGGCTTGTTTTTGGCAGTGCTGTCTTTTCCCTCGGCTTTGCCTCTGCCCGCTCCTGGCTATTCCACTCCCTTTGGCGTGGTTATTCTGCTGCTGGCCCTACAAATGCTGTCAGGGCGAGCTACTCCCTGGCTGCCGCCATGGGTGCTGCAGACATCCATTGAACGGAAGCAATTTCAAAAATGGGTGCAGGTCGGGATCCCTTGGTTGCAGCGCCTTGAACAAGTCGCCCGCCCCCGTTGGAACCCAGTCTGCACCAGTCGCCTGGGCCAGGTCTGGCTAGGCACCTGGATTGGTTTGATGGGCATTTCCATGATCATCCCTGTGCCCGGCACCAACACCCTGCCAGCGATGGGGGTATTCGTCACCGCCTTCGGCCTCCTGGAAGAAGATGGGATCCTCTGCAGCTTGGGATCCCTGATCTGTGTGGCAGCGGGGCTGCTGACCACTTCCATTTTGGTAGGCTTGGGGCTGGGGGGAACGACCTTGTTGGATTGGCTGCGAAGATAGCGCCCTACCAGCCTCTCTCCCAGAGGGAGTTGGGGATCCCAGCTTCACTGACAAGCTGTATCGCCTACACCTTGCTGCAATCTAGAGCTCCGCGCCGCTAGCGGGAGATCCTGGCTGAGGTGTTCAACACCCCTACCTCTGGCGGCGTGACATTGCCGCAGCCCCCAGCACTGCTTCTGTAGCAATGGGGCGAGATTGAGGGATCCAAAAAGCTCGGCCTGGAGCGCCTCGGCAGGCGGCATGGGTTAAATGACCTCGCCCTCGGACGTGATTCTCCCCTTGAGTTTGCCGGCTCGTTTTTCAGCTTCCTCAAGAACAAGAGGCAGTTGCTCCAACACCTCGCCAGGGTACTTCTCCAACACTCTCAAGGAGAGGGCGACCCGCCCCTTGGTCTCATCCACATCGATGACCACTGCTTTGATGGGCTGCCCAGGCTGGAACAAGTCGGAGAGAGAGGCAACAAAGCGTTGGCTGACCTGCTTGATGGGCAACAGCCCGCTGGCCCCTTCCTCCAGCTCTACAAAGACGCCAAAGGGCTTGAGGGCGCTGACCTTGCCCCGCACCACTTGGCCGGTGGTATAGCTCCCCAAGCTCTCCACTTGTCGGGCCACTCGCTGGGAGAGCACCAGCTTGTTGGCTGCGGGGTTGACCTCCAGCAAACTGGCAGTGAGGAATTGGCCCACTAGCTCCTCCAGAGCTTCCCGCTGGATGAGATGGGAGCGCGGAATGAAGCCGCGCAGGCCCTGCACATCCACCACCACCCCGCCCTTGTTGATGCCAATCACCGGCGCTGTGACCACCTCGCCTCTGGCTTGCTTTTCGGCCAGCTCTTCCCAGAGCCGCTTCAGCCGCAGCCGCCGCACCGAGAGCAGGATCTGCCCTTCTGCGTCTTCTCGCAAGATGAGAAACTCGGCTTCGCTTTTGAGGGGAAACACCTGGCTTAAGTCTTCCTCTGAGCCAATCCCAGCTTCCTTGAGAGGCAAAAAGGCTGGCGACTTGGCGCCAATATCCACCAAAACGCCGTCGCTCTGGTGCTGGAAGATGCGACCTCGCACTACCTGGCCCGGTCGGAAGTCAAGGCTTTGGGCCGCTAGAGCCTGGGCAAAGTCTTCTGCGGAAAAGATCTCGGCAGCGGGCGGGCGGGGGGAGTGCAAGGTCATGGCCAGGGTAGCGATGTGAAGCAGTGCGCTCTAGAATAACCCAAAACAGAGTCAGGATCCCAGCCCTTCCCGCCCACCGTGGACTTTGCTGGCTGCAGCTTAGATGTAGTACATCAGCCTGGCCTGTTGCCCTTGGGCCTGCCGGTCACAGAGATCTTGCAAGGTTGTCTTTTGGAGAATGTCCACTGCCGCTGCTTGGGCCTCTTGCCAAGCCTGCAGAAGCACCTGGCGCTCTGGAGTGAGATCGCTGCTGGGCAAGGTGCGGGAGCGGCTCAGCTCCTCGCCCTCGATGGCCTGAATGACGTCTAATAGGGAAATCTGCCAGGGCGGTCGAGCCAGAAAATAACCCCCTTTGGCCCCCCGCTGGCTGCGCACCAGCCCCTGCCGGCGCAAGGTGGCCAACAGTTGCTCCAGGTAGCGGTCGGGAATGGACTGATGGGCTGCAATCTCCCTAATCTGCAACACCCGGCCGTCGTTGTAGTGCTGGGCCAATTCCAGCAGCGCCAGGAGCGCGTACTCGCTTTTGCAGGACAGCTCCAAAATACCCATCCTTAGCTGTAGGGATGAGATCTATGATATTCCGGTTTTCCGCCGGGGTTTTGTGGGATCCTGCTCTGGGCTGGGATTGGGCTTGTATGGTGGAATAGGCCTCTTTGGATCGATCTATGGTGGGTGCGGGCACCCGGATCCCGGCGGAGCGACTGCAAACTTTGCAGCAGCAGATCGGCAGGCTGATGGCCAACGTCGAATCGGTATTCCAGGGCAAGTCGCAGGTGGTGCAGGCGGTGGTGACAGCCCTGGTGGCAGAAGGTCATGTCCTGCTAGAGGATGTGCCGGGAGTGGGCAAGACCACGTTGGCGCGGGCCATAGCCCGCAGTTTGGGGGCCAAGTTTCAGCGAATTCAATTTACCAGCGACCTCTTGCCGACTGACATTCTTGGCCTCACTCTTTTCAACAAGGAAAAAGGGGAGTTTGAGTTTCGCCCCGGCCCTATTTTTGCCCATGTCATCCTAGCCGACGAGATTAACCGCACCTCGCCCCGCACCCAGAGCGCCCTGCTAGAGGCGATGGCGGAAAAGCAGGTTTCGCTGGACGACCGCACCTACCCGCTGCCCCGCCCCTTCATCGTGCTAGCCACCCAAAACCCTTTGGAGTACCACGGCACCTATCCCCTGCCAGAAAGCCAGTTGGATCGGTTCTTGGTGCGGCTGTCGATTGGCTACCCCAGCCCTGAAGTTGAGCGATCCCTCCTGTTGCATCGGCAACAGGCGGATCCCGTGGAGGCTCTGCAGCCCGTGCTTTCACTGGCCGAGTTACGGGAGATTCAGGCGGCGGTGGATCAGGTGTACTTGGAGGGATCCCTGGCCGACTACCTTCTCCAGGTAGTCCAGGCTACACGCACCTCCAAGCTGCTGCGGGCTGGGGTCTCCACTCGAGGAGCGTTGGCTTTGGCAAGGGCAGCGCGAGCCAGGGCCCTCGTAAAGGGACGCGGCTTCTGCCTGCCCGAGGATCTACAGGCCTTGTTCGTGCCGGTGCTGGCCCATCGTGTTTCCCTAGCTGGAGGGGGAGAGATGGCAAGTAACCGCCGGCAGGAAGCCGAAGCCATCATCCGCGACATTGTGGCCACGGTCGAGCCCCCGGTTTGATATTCCAGAAGACAGTCGAGGGGGTTGCCCTGCCTGAGGCTTGCGCTTCTCTGGCCCAGGGGCTGGCTAAATTGGGGGCTGGCAGAGCTAGTGGGCCTTTGCGCCGCTTTTATGGAGAATAGGGGATAGATTCTCACGGCTTCAGGATGAGCCAGCTACCTCAGACCACTGCCCATGTGCAGATTACCCGCCGCTCCTGGCAGGAGGGTGCCATTGAAGGGGAAGTCAGCGCTAACGGCTGGGTTTGGCACTTTTGCTGGCGCTTTCGAGGTGGAGGGCTTAGGGTGGAGCCCTCAGTGGGGCGAGCCTTGATTTGCGATCCCTTGAGCCGTTTTTTGGAGAAATCGGATTACCTGCTAGAGCCCGGCAGCAACTACTCATTTGTTATTCGTAGCCGCCTCTAAATAGCCATTTGGAATCCTCAAGCGGGAGAGGCTGGCGCTGAGCAGACCTCCCTTTCCTCGTCATGTCGGCTACCTCTGTGCTGCCGGCGGACAAGTTCTAATATTGGGATGGTCGTTCTAGGAGCTGCCTTCATGACCTCTTCCTCCCACCTAGCGGCTGCAGAGCAGGCCAGTGGTTCTGCTAACGGCCTGAAGGAGGCCTCTCTCCTGGCGCAACGGGATTCCTTGGACCGGGCCCTCCCTAGGGACGAGGTGCTCGATCGCCGGAACACCTTGTTGAACCAGCGCCTGCAACTTGTTGAAGAACTTTGGGAATCGGTAATCCTGCGGGAGTGTGGGCAGCCGTTGGTGGATCTGCTGCGGCGGCTGCGTTCCCTGTGTTCTCCTGAAGGGCAGACTCTAGAATATCCAATCCCAGAAGTCTTCCAAATTGTTGAGAACCTTAGCCTTGAGGAAGCCATTCAAGCAGCGCGCGCCTTTGCCTTGTTCTTTCAGCTCATCAACATTGTTGAACAAAATTACGAGCGAGCAGAAGACTCGGATATGCGCATGGTGGACAGCCAACAGCGCACCGTGCGGGAAAACGAAAAATTTGAACGGCTCTTCCCCTACCTCCGGGCTCAGGGAGTGCCGCCTGGCTTGCTGCGCCGCCTGCTGGAGCGGCTGCACATCCGCTTGGTGTTTACCGCCCACCCCACTGAGATTGTCCGCCACACCATCCGCGAAAAACAACGGGTCTTCTCCCGTCTGCTCAGCCAACTGGACTGGGCAGAGCAGTTCGACCCTCTGCAAGCTCAGATGTTGAGAGAACAGCTGGCAGAGGAAGTTTTGCTCTGGTGGCGCACCGACGAGTTGCACCAAACCAAGCCGACGGTGCTCAACGAAGTCGATTACACCCTGCACTATTTTGAAGAGGTACTGTTTCAGGCTATCCCTCTACTGCACGAGCGCCTCAGGCGCAGCCTGAAAAAGTCCTTTCCCACCGTCGAGCCGCCCCCTGCAGGATTTTGCAACTTCGGCTCCTGGGTGGGCGGGGATCGCGACGGCAACCCTTCAGTGACTGCCGACGTAACCTGGCAAACAGCCCGCTACCAGCGCAACCTCATTTTGGGCAAATACATTGAGTCGGTGAAAGCGCTCACCAAAACCCTAAGCGTCTCTTTGCACTGGGGAGATGTGGACAGCCAACTGCTGGACGCCCTCGAGCAGGATCGCCGCCTCATGCCTGAGGTTTACGAGACCTTTTCCTTGCAATACCGCCAGGAGCCCTACCGACTGAAGCTCAGCTACATCCTGCGGCGGCTAGAGTTGACGCGGGAGCGCAACCGCAACTTGGCTGATTCCGCCTGTCTGCCCGCTCCTCCTTCCTTGGGCAACGCTTACGCCAGCGCCGAGGAGTTTTTGGCCGACTTGCAACTCATCCAAAGAAGCTTGAAAAACAGCGGCCTTTCCTGCCGCCAGTTGGACTACCTCATCGAACAGGTACAGGTCTTTGGCTTTCACCTGGCTCACCTAGATATCCGCCAAGACAGCAGCTACCACGAGGCCGCGCTCACGGAGATCTGCGAGTACTTGCGCATCTTGCCGCGGCCTTATAGCCAGATGACGGAGGAGGAAAAAACGGCTTTTCTCCTGCAGGAGCTGCAAACCCGGCGGCCCCTGATTCCGCTGGAGGCTCCTTTTTCTGAGAAAACGGCGGAGCTGATTGCCACCTTGCGTACCCTGCGCCGCCTGCAGCAGGAGTTTGGTCGAGACATCTGCCAGACCTACATCATCAGCATGAGCCGCCAGCTGAGCGATCTGCTAGAAGTTTTACTGCTGGCCAAGGAGGTGGGCCTTTATGATCCCATTAGCGGGCGCGGGTCTCTAGCGGTAGTGCCGCTGTTTGAGACGGTGGAAGACCTGCAGCGGGCGCCGGAGATCTTGCGGCAGTTGCTGGAGATCCCCTTCTATCGCCAGTACCTGGCCCAGCAGGAGAATTTACAGGAGGTGATGCTGGGCTACTCCGATAGCAACAAGGATGCCGGCTTTTTGAGCAGCAACTGGGAGATCTACAAGGCCCAGCAGCGGCTCCAGGCGGTGGCCGAGGCGTGTGGGGTAAAGTTGCAGATCTTCCATGGGCGGGGTGGCTCGGTGGGTCGCGGCGGCGGGCCGGCTTACGAGGCCATCTTGGCCCAGCCTGGGCGCAGCGTGGGGGGCCGCATCAAGATTACCGAACAGGGAGAGGTGCTGGCTTCTAAGTATTCCCTCCAGGATCTGGCCCTTTTCAACCTAGAGACGGTTACTAGCGCTGTCATTGAGGCCAGCCTGCTGCGCACTTACCCCAATGACCTGCACGAGTGGTCGCGCCTGATGGAGTCCCTAGCGGAGCGCTCGCGGCAGGTGTACCGCAACCTGGTCTACGAGCAGGAGGGCTTTGAGGAGTTTTTCCACGAGGTCACTCCTATCGAAGAGATTAGCCAACTGCAGATTAGCTCTCGCCCAGCCCGCCGTAGCGATGGCTCAAAGGATATCCGATCCCTGCGGGCCATCCCTTGGGTATTTAGCTGGACGCAAAGCCGTTTTCTCCTGCCAGCCTGGTATGGAGTGGGCACTGCCCTCCAGGAATACGCCGCCCAAGGCGAGCACCATCTCACCCACCTGCAACACCTCTACCGCGAGTGGCCCTTCTTCCGCATGGTGATCTCCAAGGTGGAGATGACTCTGGCTAAAGCGGATTTGCAGATTGCTCGCCACTATGTCCAGGAAATGAGCTCCCCCGAGCGTTTGCTGCGGGCAATGGAGCTGTTTGAGCTCATTGCCCAAGAAATGCACCGCACCCGCGAGATGGTTTTAAAAATTACCGGCCATAGGGAGCTGTTGGAAAGTGACCCCTACCTAAGACGCTCAATCCAGTTGCGCAACCGCTCCATTGTGCCCCTGGGCTTTATTCAGATCTCGCTGCTCAAGCGCCTGCGCGGCAAGCAAAGACCCCCCCTTCACCCCAGCCAGCACAGCCGCGCTGAGCTGCTGCGCGGAGCCCTTCTCACCATCAATGGCATTGCCGCTGGCATGCGCAATACCGGCTAAAGGCTTCTAGGGGTCTGCTGGGTCAGCTAAAACAAGTCATCCTCGGATTCGTCCGGCTCTACCTCCTGAACCTCCACTGACTCCACCTCGACGACGCGGCGAGAGGAAGGGCGAGGCTTTTCTTCGGCGTAGCTCTCCTCTTGAGTTTGGGGTAGACGGGGAGGACGACGTCGGCTACCGACGTCAGTGCTTTGCTCCTCCTGGGTATCGTCCCGATACTCCTCAGGGGTTGGGCGACGAGGGCGACGGGCGGAAGGCGGAGGGGAAGACTCAGCCTCCTGCTGCAAGGTTGTCTCTAGCTCTTCCTCGTCATCCTCCGAACGACGACGCGGGCGCACCTGCGTACTGCTGGTCAACTGTGGCCGCGGGCGGCGCGCTGGTTCCTCGCTGCGCTCAGGAATGGAGCGGCTAGAGGAGGAGGCATCGCGAATGCGGGATCCGCTGGCCGCGCTGGCAACGGCACGTCCTTGGCCATAGCCATCGGGCGGATAGGTGCGGCTAAAGCCTTGGCGCCGCATAGCTGGACGAACTCCAGTTATCTGGCGCACCTTCTCGTTTAGGAGAATGCGCAGGCGGAAGGTCTGGATGGCAAACCAGCCCGCCATCACCGCCAACAGCACCTGGGCAAAAAACAGCAAGGGGATTAGGCGCTGACCTTCCAGGAGCAGAGAGATGGAGTAGATCAGGCCCATCGTAGCGAAGATTACATCTGACTCTTCCGAGGCTTCGGGCTTGACAAAGCGGACGGCAAAGATGGCTCCACTGGCAATTGCCACCAGGGCTGCCATCAAAAAGTAGGGGCTTTGGGTGAGAAACATGCCAGGGATCCCCAAACGATAGGAGCGGGAAAGCTGTAAGCTTTACCCCTTTCAGAGCCGATCCTAACACCAATCCTTCTGCTGGCACGGCCCAGGATCAGGATGCTTTGGTAGGGAGGGGTTGGTGCTAGAATCGACGGCAGCTCCCAGTAGGCTCCATGCTGTACCTGGCACGGGTAGACAAGAAAAGTCTTTTTGGCCCAGCGGAGTTACAGCTTCTAGCCCAACAGGGCGAGAAGGGGATTTGGACACCGCTGCCTCAGCCGGAGCGGATTACTCTCAAGGAGGCAGCCCCTTACAACGTTGGGGTGTTGCTGCTGGTCGAGCTGGGAGAAAACCGGCAGGTGCAGCAGGTGGAAGAGGCGGCGATGAAGCTGGTGGAGATGCTGCACAGCCTCTCCCAAGCCTACAGCCTAGTTGACTGGACGGAGATTGAAAACTGGCGTTTTTCCCTAACTCGGCAAAGCCAAGAGTTAAGCCGTCGCGAAGCGGAGATAGCTGCCCGTCAGGAGCAGCTGCAACAGTGGGAAGCTCAACTGCGGCAAAAGCAATCTTCCTAGACGGGGCTGAGATCGGGCCGTAACTCGCGAGCGCCTCTTAGATAAACGTGGTGCATCTCCGCCTGGGTCAGGGGAGTGTTCAGTTGGATTAAAACACGGATGCAGCGGGGCAAAGCGCCATTGACCTCCATCTGTTGCACGTCCAGCAGAGGCACTGCCTCCCAGCCAGGACGGCGGCGGGCAAATTGGGCAGGAAAGGCGGCATCTAGGTCAGGGGTAACGGAGAAAATGACGCTCACTACCTCTGCCGGATCAATGGCGTTGCGATGTTCTAGGGCATCCAGCAGCTCGTTGACTGCCGCACCAATGGCCTCGGCAGTGTTGGCCGGCACGGTGATGGCTCCTCGAATTGCTCTCACCCGCCACCCCAATGGCTTGGCCCTCGTGCCTTTGAGCTCGTCTTGCTTTCACAAGATTATACAGTTTGTCTCTTTGGGATCCCACCCCCTCCTTGCAAGCTAGGGGGCAGGCTGCAACACCTTCTCTAGGATCTGCTCGTGGCTAAGGCCCGCGTCCACCCAGGTTTCTGCCTCCTTGAGGCGGTTGGCAGCCGTCAAGATAAACAAGTTGCTTTTTGCCCCCAGAGCCTCGCTGGTGGTTTGCACGCAGGCCAAGTCCTGGCCAGTCAATTGGCTAAACCAAGTGGCCAATAGCCCTGCCTCCAAGAAGCCCATTGGGCGCTTAAAGTGGGAAGGCGTGGCAGCGGCGAAGGGAGAGTTGCGAATCGACACCACCACTACCCCCTGGTCTTTGTAGGTCCAGTCGAGGTCGATCAACCCCCAGCCGTGGGTTTTCCAAGCCTGTTTGAGATTCTGGAGAAAAAGGCCCATCTCCAGCTCAGCTAGGGGCTTTTGGTAGTAGTCGGAGAGCTCCTGGGCAAAGCGGCGGAAAAACTCCTTGCCCCACATGCGGCCACAGTGGCGCAGCACCAGACGGGCCGCTTGTCCTGTCTCGTATTCCAGGCCAGTGTAGATGGCTCGCAATAAGGTTTCTGGAAGGGCTAGGAGACGGTCGCCGTGGCGACTCTCTAGCAAACCCGACTCCAGATCGCTTTGCAGGTAGAGGCTGGGCGCGTAGTAGTTGGCCAGAACCGGCGTGTAGGGATCAAAGCCGGCAGAGCTGTTGGCAAGGGAAACGGTGTCAGCCATAGGGGATCCCTGGGTTGGCGAATGGAAGCCACCGCTAGGCGGCTGGGAGGCCGCTTAAAGCTAGCAAAGCTGCCTGCACGCGGGTAATCAAGGGACGGATGAACTCGAGTTCGCCAGGTTGTAGGCAGTCTTTGAGCTCCTGCTGGAAAAGCCGATGGGCAACTTCGTAGACGTTCTGCAGCCCATACAGGCGCACTTCCTCTTCCATCCAGTCGATGAGCCGCTCTTTGAGGAGGTTTTCGTCCTGCAGCAACATGGCCAGGGCGCTGTGCCGCAGCAACAGCGACAGGTGCCGACGGCACAGATCCACGACCTGGGGGGAGAGGTTGGGCATCTCCTTCTGCAGAGCCTCCAAGGTGCGGCCCACCATCTGAGCCTCCCCCTCCCGCAGAGCCCGGTACACGTGCTGCCGTTTTGGCCAGCCGAGGACATAGGCTTTCAGCTGATCCAGCTGCTCCGAGGTGAGGTAGCGAGCCTCTGCCTCGATTAGCATTTGCTCCAAGGGGCTGACCATCTCGCTTCTCCTAGAAGGCTGGCGTTCAAAACAGGCTGAATAGGTTGTCCAAGGTGATCTGCTCTTCCTCTGGCCCAGCTTCCGGTACCGACCCCAGGGATTGCCAAGAACGGGCCGCCAAGGCCAGGGGATCCCCGGGCCAGGGGATGGAGTTAAGGTACTCCCGCACTTGTAAGAAGGGCATTGGCAGCAAGCGGCTTTGCCGTGGACGGTTATCCCAGTTCAAGCGGGCAAAAAAGCTCTGCACCGACTCCTCTAGAAAGCTCTCTGGCGTCATGCCTTGGCCACCCCTTGACCAGAGCGCAACTTTTGGGCAATTTCACTAGCCGTGGCCCCCTCGTTGAGCCAAAAGGCAGCCGCGTCAATGCGCTCTTTGCTGCCGAGCAAAAACTTGCAGTAGCTTTCCCCCATGGAGTAGCACTGGATCTCGATGCAGTTGAGCTGCCGCTCTACCATCGTGCTGAAAAAACCGGCAAATAGGCCGGCGTAGAGGTGGCAAACGGGTTTGCCCACATCCCCCAAGGTGCGGGCCACAGCCGAGTCGAACAGGTTGATGAAAATAAACCCCTGCCGCCGGCTTTCGAGCTCGACTTCCCAGCGCCCCCAGCCTTGCGAGGTCAGAGGCCACCACCAGGTTTCCAGGAGAAACATGAGGTGGGTCTGCTTGGGCTTGCGCCGGTACTCCTCCTCGAACCAGCGGGAGAAGTGGAGAGCATCGTTGCGCCCCCACTCGCGGCCAATGGTATACATCAAAGAAGCAGAGGCATCCCCCACCTCTTCTTCCAGCCCCTGCTGCAAGCCGAGGATAAAGTCTTCGCTGACCAAGACGTTGCGCGCGCCCGTCCAGTCCACTAGAGATCCCCGCGAGGGGTCGAAGCGGTAGAAGTCCTCACGGCTGTAGTGGTTGTGTCGCTGGGCAGCGGGCTGCAGGGCGAGCTCTAGGGTGCCGGTTGTCATGGCTGGAGGCGAGGAAGGTCAAGTTTTTCACTCTTCTTGTTGCTGAATCATAACCTTTCTGCTAGGAGCTTTGGCTAGAGCTGTCGATGGATGCGCCAAAAGGCCCCTGCCGCTGGGAAGCCAGCGACAACAAAGAGGCTAGGGGAATTGGGGTTTAGGGGTGAGGTCGGACTTTGACAAAGGCGATGGCGGAGCGCCATAGCAGCGATTCTTGCCCCTCCGCGTCTGCTAGGCAGAGACAGTCTGGATCCTGCCAGCGTAGCTGGCCGATGAAGACATCTCCCGTATTGAGCTTAACCTCCAGGATTTCTCCATCCCGAATCACCTGCTGTAGGCGACGCACACTCGGGATCCCAGTGTCAAAGTCGGTCACGGCAGTCCTCTTGGCCAGTGAACGGACGGCGTATCGGCAAGCGCACTGCTCTCAGTATAGGGGATCCCTGCCGGCCCGCACCTTGGCTTAGCCAACGCTAAAAAGCGCTCTCGCCCTTTGACCCACTTTTTCTGCCAGCGGCTACTATGTAGGGGGGGTGCGCTTAGAGAAGACGGCAAGCCTTGTCGACCTGCCGTGTTCTTCTGTTCTCCCCGGAAAAAGCTAGCGGAATAGCGCTGGGGTGGCAGAACGTGCACCTGTCGCCCTAGGGAGGGCTAATCCCGTTTGGGATCCCTTCTATCTACCGCTTTGCCACCGAATTGTTGTCCTTTTCAACCATCATCCTTGCAGGAGAGAGGCTATGGCAGTTGAGAAAGTGAACTCTTCTTCGAGCTTGGCCGAGGTGATCGATCGCATCTTGGACAAGGGCATTGTGGTCGATGCCTGGGTGCGGGTTTCGCTGGTGGGGATCGAGCTGTTGGCCATTGAAGCGCGCGTCGTCGTGGCTTCGGTGGAGACCTACCTGAAGTACGCCGAGGCTGTGGGCCTAACGGCTACTGCTGCCGCTCCCGCTGTCCAAACCTCCTAATCGACTTCCCAGCTCCCAACAAAGCCTCAGCCTTTAACTAAGAGAAATGCAGTCGGCAAGTGAGGCAGGGGTTCAAAAGAATCTCTGCCTCCTCCCCCTTCAAGCGATTGGCTTGCGGTTTGAGGGGAAGTAAAAAACTGCCAAGGAGAGAACGCCATGAGTTTGCAGGAGCAGTGGGCCGAAGCCCGCAGCCGACGGGTGGCTCAAAACCTAAGTTTGTTGAGCAGATCCCGGCAGCAGCTCCTGGAGCAGCACCGCGCTCTGATGGCCGAGCTGAGACAACGTCGCCAGGAACGCCAAGAGGCAGTACGGCAGCAGAGGGAGCAAACCCGCAGCCAACTGCGCAGCCTGGAGCAGAACCGAGCGGCGCAGCGGGCTTTGGACAAACATGCCCGTTTAGAGGCTGCAGCGCAGCGGGCCCAAGGAGTGGCGGTGCTTCTCTCTCGCCTGGCCCAAGAACGGGCCGCCCAATCACAGGCGCAGCGGCAGGAGCTAGAGACTTTTCAAGCCGACTTGACAGCGATGGTGAAGAGCTTGCTAGCCACCTATGCCCAGGCGCGGCAGGCCATGGCCAATCAAACCCGACAAGTGCGGCAGGCTTTCTATGCCGACTTGCGGCAACGGGTACGGCAGGAGCTGGCTCGGATTGCCCAAGAACAGCGGGCAGAAGCCCAAGCGCTCCGCCAGGCTTTGGCAGCTTTCCGCAGGGCGTTGTGCGAGCAGGTGTGGGGGGATGGGATCCCTGTCCTCCTACCTGAAGATTCTGGGGCTGTTGAGAAGCAGTTAGAGCGTTGGGACAAACCCCCAGAAATAGCTCCAGGCGAAGCTCCTCAGCCAGAGGCTACAAGCAAGAGCGAACCCCCAGGGGATACTCCTGTAGCGCCGCCACCCCCTGAGCCCTCTCAAGATCGAGTTGCACCCCCACTTGCTGGCGAGGAGCAGCCGGATCCAATCCTGAACTACGTCAACAACTATGTGGCAGCCCTGCAGGCGCAGGATCCCAACCTAACCTTGCTGCAGGTGATTGGCGATCGGGAGCGGGTGCGGGATCTGCTGGCCCGCGGTGCCGTGGATCTGGGGGTGGATCCCTCGGAAATCTTGGCCACCTTGCGGCGTATGGTGTCAGCGACGGCTGTGATCTCAGCTCCGCCCCCGTCTCCGTAAGCGCAAGAAGACGGTTACGGCTTACGGCTATAGTCCAGGCAAGTTAAGCGTTGGGTATTGAATATGGCTACGGTTTTGCAAGCGCGTCCCCGCCAGTTTGTAAGCACTCCCTACATTGAGCGGATTACCCGCCGCGCCTTGCGCTATCTGCAATCCGGTTTTGCCGTGCATCTGCGGGGGCCTTCGGGCACAGGCAAGACCACCCTGGCAATGCATTTGGCCAGCCTTCTAGGTCGCCCCATCATGCTGATCTACGGCGACGATCGCTTTGATTCTTCCGACCTCATCGGGGGGCGCACTGGCTTTACCCATCGGCGGGTGGTGGATAACTTCATCCATTCAGTGGTGAAGGTAGAGGAAGATGTGCAGCAGCGCTGGGTAGATGCCCGCCTCACCTTGGCCTGCCGGGAGGGGTTTACCCTCATCTACGACGAGTTCAACCGCTCCCGCCCCGAGGCCAACAACGCCCTCCTAAGTGCCTTGGAAGAAAGGCTGCTGGTTTTGCCGCCGGGCAGCCACCGCTCCGAATATCTGCGGGTGCATCCCCAGTTTCGGGCCATCTTCACCTCCAACCCCGAGGAATACACGGGGGTTCACAGGGCTCAGGATGCGCTGCTGGATCGGATGATTACCATCGATATTGGGGAGCCCGACATCGAGACGGAAAAGGAGATCCTCATTTCCCGCATTGGCCTATCGGCTTCCGACGCGCTTAAGATTGTCCACCTTGTCCGTACCTTCCGCCGCAGGTTGGATCTGACTCGCCAACCCAGCCTGCGCAGTTGTCTGATGATTGGACGCATCGTCAGGGAGCACGAGCTGGCGGTGAGTAAGAACGATGCCGACTTTCGTGCTCTGTGTGCCGACGTGCTGTTGCCCAGGGCCGGCAAGCGCTACGAGGAAGGAGCCCAGGTGCTCAACTACTTGCTGGATCAACTGCCCAACTGATATTGGTTTGCACGCTTTGGAGGAGAATTCCCAGTGCCCATTGCCTCTCAACCCCTGGCCACGGCAACGCATGGCTCTTCTCTGGCCGATGTCCTGGAGCGGGTTCTGGACAAGGGCATTGTCATCGCTGGAGATATCACCGTTTCCGTGGGCAATGTGGAGCTGCTCAGGGTGCGCATTCGGCTGCTGATCTCTTCGGTGGACAAGGCCAAGGAGATTGGGATCAACTGGTGGGAATCGGATCCCTATCTCAGCAGCCAGGCGCGGGAGCTGCTGGAGACCAACCGCCAGTTGCTGCAGCGGGTTAGCGAGTTGGAAAAGCAACTGGCTCAAGTCCTGCCCAGGGGAGGGGATGGCAAGGGCTAACAGGCTGCCCCAGCAGCGGGATCAGGGATCCCAGGCTAGACTGGCTGCTGGAGTGGTTTAACCAGGGGAGGGAATGGCGAGGGGGATCGACCTTGACCAAAGGAGCTTGGGCCGCCAGAGGAAGGTGGGTTGGGCGGTGGGCATAGGGTTGGCCCTTGCGATCCCCGGCCCAGCGTGGGGGCAAAATCCACGCGCCATCAGCATTAGCGCCGATGTTCAGGAGGCCAACGCCAATACAGGGGTGTTCGTAGCCACTGGCAATGTTACCCTCCGCTTCCCTGCTGAGCGCCTCACGGCCCGCGCTCACAAGGCGGTCTACTACAGCCAAGAGCAGCGGATTGAGCTGGAAGGCCGGGTCACCGTCCGCCAAGGAGAAAATCAACTCCAGGCCGAGAAAGTCATCTATCACATTGGAAAAGGGATCATTCAAGCTGTCCCCTCGCCAGGCCAGCAGGTGGAGTCTATCTACGTGTTGCCAGCGCCCACCGCCAGCCCTTGACCCAATCCCAACTAACGCCCACGAAAGGATTCGAACCTCCGACCCCTGGGACCGGAACCCAGTGCTCTAGTCCGCTGAGCTACGTGGGCAGCCTTCAGACCTTATCCTACCCTCCCACTGGCCTGCTTGCAAGTCCCGGACAGGGGCAAAGCTATGGCGATGCTGGGGGCTTGGCCCCAAGCGCTGCAGCGCTAGCCAGTGCTCCCGTGTCCCATAGCCGACGTTGGTGCGCCAGCCGTAGCCGGGGTACTGGGAGTCCCAGCTCTGCATCAGGGCATCCCGCCAGACCTTGGCCACGATGGAGGCAGCGGCGATGGAGAGGCTGAGCTGATCCCCTTGGACCAGCGCCGTCTGCTGGGATCCCAGCTCCGCCAGCGGCAGTCCATCCAGCAGGATGTGCTCCACTTCCCCCACTTGGGCCAGAGCTCGCTGCATGGCCAGCAATGTTGCCTGGCGAATGTTGAGTTGGTCAATTTCGGCAGCAGAAGCACTGCCAATGCCTACGGCCAGGGCCACTTGGCGAATCCGCTCTGCCCACTGGGCACGCTGCCGTGGGCGCAGTTGCTTGCCATCCTTTACCCCTGCCAGTACCTCGGGATCGAGGTAGGGTGGCAGGATGACCGCCGCTGCCACCACCGGCCCCGCCAGGGCTCCCCGCCCCACTTCATCCACGCCTGCTACCCGCAGGATCCCCTCTTGCCACAGGGATTCCTCCCAGCTCAAGCTGGGCTTCGTTGCTCTGTCCATACGGCCCCAGCGCTATCTCAAGCAAGAGCGCTAACCGGCTTGGCTAGCTGCTGCGAGAGCGCCGTCGTCTGGAGGCTGCTGGAGACTGGTGAGAGGGATCAATGACCACTTCTGGCGGCGCCCCTGTTGCCGGTGGCTTTGCTATTGATTCTGTAGGCAACCGTTCAGGCTGGGCAACTTCCGCCAAAGGCGCGCCGTTGGCAGAAGTTGTGTCGGTTTTTGCCTCCACCGGGCTGTCCACCTTGGCCGTGCCTGGCAAAATGACCCTAACCACCGTGTCTCGGCCCGCCGGCGGCGGCTGATCCAAAAGCAACAGGGGTGACAGACCCAGCTCCGAATAGACCCGCTGCTGGAGAGGAGTCATCTCCACAGTGATGGTTTGTCGAGCTGGCTGGCTCTCTGGGGACTCTATCCCACTGGCGCGCCCAGCATCCTCCCCCCGGCCAGGGCGATGGACTTCCTTGCGCTTCTGCTCTGCCCCTGCCACCGGCAGTGGCTGCGGGCTTTCCTCTTCTACTGCTCCCTCTTCGCGAGGCCGTTTGCGCACCGGCTCAGCCCTGGCTTCCTCTGGCTCCAGTCGCTCTCCTTGAGCCAGCCGAGAGCGGTCTAGACTTGGTGGCAATGCCCCATTGCTTCCTAGCTGCAGGCGCGCCCGCTGGGAATCACCATTCCGGGGCAGAATTGGAGCGCCCTCCTCTTCGCCCTCCTCAGCCTCGCCAGGCAGCGTTACCGGTCGTCCACTTTCGACAGTTAACAGCCGCCCCGGCTCGGATCCCGGCAGTCGGGCCAGGATCCCTAGCCCCTCACAGGTGGGGCAGGGGTGGCCAAAGATCTCATAGAGGCTCTGCCCCTGCCGCTTGCGGGTGAGTTCCACTAGCCCCAACTCTGAGAGCTGAACCACCTGGGGTCGGGCCTTGTCATGGGCAAGGGCTTTGTTGAAGTGTTCCAAAACCAGCAGCTGATCCTGGCGGGAGTCCATGTCGATGAAATCCACCACGATCACGCCGGCAATGTTGCGCAGCCTCAGTTGGCGGGCAATCTCGGTGGCAGCCTCGCAGTTGGTCCACAGCACCGTCTCGCGGGAAGTGGCCGACTGGGTGAAAGAGCCAGAGTTGACATCGATCACGGTCAGGGCCTCCGTGGGCTCGATGACGATATAGCCCCCGGAGGGTAGATCCACCCGCGGCCGCAGTGCCTGGCGAATAACCGCATTGACCCGGAAATACTCCAAGATGGGGGTGGGCTCACGGTGAACCTCGACAACAACGCCGGGCGGCATTTTTCCTTTGTTCCAGCCTTGCAGATAGCTGCGCACCCGCTTCGCACCGGCCACCGAGTCAGTAACGATGCGGTTGACATCGTCTGAGTAGACGTCCCGCAGCACCCGCTGGATAAAATCCTCGTCTCGTCTCAGTAGACCCGGCCCCCGTGCCGCCTGGTACTGCTGTTGAATCTCTTCCCAGAGCTTTTTCAATTGCTCCAGGTCATCGATCATCGCCTCTTCGGCTACTCCCTCGGCCTCAGTGCGCACCAACAGGCCCATCTGGGGAGGCTTAATCAAGATGGCTAGCGATTTCAGGCGATTGCGTTCTTCTCGATCCTCGATGCGGCGAGACAAATACACCCCTTTGCCGTAAGGTCGCAGCACCAGGTAGCGTCCTGGAAGAGCCAGGTCTCCCGTAAGACGCGGCCCTTTGTTGCCAGTGGGCTCTTTCATGACCTGCACCAGCACTTTCTGTTGCGGCAGGACCAGTTCGGAAATGGGAGCCTGGTTGCGTTTGAGGCGCAGCGGGCCTAGGTCACTGACGTGAATAAACCCGTTGCGTTCTCCAGAGCCGATGTTGACAAAGGCGGCATCGATGCTGGGCAGGACGTTCTCGATGACACCCACGTAGATATCCCCCACCTGGTGGGTGCCACTGGCGATGATCAGCTCTTGGACTTGGTCTTCGGCAAAGACAGCGGCAATGCGGTGTTGCTCAGCAATAACGATCTGCCTAGGCATGCATTTTCCTCCCCGCCCCCACGGCCTGCGGTTTTGGATTTGCCCTCGTCTCGGAGAAGTGGTGTTCTAGGATTGGCTCGATTTGACAACAAAATTGACTCATCGTGCAGCTGTCCATTACCCTAAGCTCTGCTCCAATGGCCAACGACGAACTTTATAGACAGGCAGCAGGAAAAAAGTAGCCCAGCAGAGGAGCCTGTGGCAGCCTAGCCACCTCTTGCCCGTAACTTGCCTGCAGGAAAGAAGCCTGTCCTCGGGAGAAATGAAAAGCTAGGTCTAACTGGAAGAGGCACACCTCTTTGTAGCACCTGGCGCCTGGGCCCTGTTGCGGCTGCTGCCTGCTCTAGATAGTGAGCTCAAATTTGGCCCGACTTTTGCTGGCTGCTCATCTTGCCTTGGGTTAGGTTGAGGGCTAGCAAGGGTGGCAGCGGCAGAAGCCAGGGGTAGCAAAATTATAGCGCTTGCGGGATCCCTCAGCCCAGCTGACCCTGATACCGCAGCCTGACTGGGGATTTGTCCAGGGGATCCTGCCACCCGTCCTCAGTCGGAATTCAAGGTGCCGTCCTCCCACAACAAGCGCAGCCGTTTGGACGCCTGCAGCGTCCAGCGAGGCAAGCCCAGGGCCTCGGCCATTTGCAGCAGTTGGTTGGGCCGCAGGTAGGCGCCGTTGTTGCGGCAACTGCCGCGGTAGAAGAGGTAGGCGCTGCCGTCGGGGGCCAAGCCCTGAAACTCCAGGTAGTATAGCAGGGGACGGGCATTGAAGAGAGAAGCTTTGCCCGACTTGGAGACTTTTTCAATCCAGATCTCGCGCGCATCCAGGATCTGGGTGACCCAGGCTGGCCAGTCAGCAGTGGGCGACTCGCAACTTACAGTGAGCTGATACTCAGCGGCATAGACGGCTTCGGTAGCCGAGGGATCTCGCAGGCCAATCTCTTGGATGGCCCGGATGGAGATTTCTGGCGGCAGTTGTTCGACAAGCAGGGCGCGCAGTTCGTCAGGGGTGACGGGCCCCTCGGGGCGCTTTAGCAACTCCAGATCGAGGACTTCGCCGTAGCCTTCCTGGCCGATGGGCAGGGCGTTGGCGTTGGCTAGTCGAGGCATGGGGTGGTAGCCGCCGCTGAAGGCTAGGGGCAAGCCGGCGCGCCGACAGGCCCGCTCCCATAGGCGCATGAGATCCAGGTGGCCTAGCCAACGCAGATCCCCGGTTTTGCTGTAGGTGATGCGGAAACGCTGGGCAGGCGGCTCTGGCTCGAGAGGATCGGGGGTGGGGGTGGGGCGGCTTTGCAAGGGCGGAACGGGCGGGGGCGGGATGACAATGTTGTGACCAAAGCCGGGACCGCAGACGCCGCAGGCGGAGCACTTCTCGAAGGAGCAGTCTTCTACCGTGATCGCTTCTAGGGCGCGGCGGTAGTCTTTCTGCAGCCATTTCTTGTCGATGCCGGTATCGATGTGATCCCAGGGCAAGGGATCCTCCAGGCCAAATTCGCGCATCGGGAGATAGGCGCAGAGGGCCACTGGATCGGCGCTGGGATCTACCGCCTCGCCGCAGTAGGCCTTCACCCAGGCGGCATAGGCGGCGTCGATGTTTTCCCACCAGGCATCCAAGCCGGCGCCAGCTCGCCAGGCCTGCTCGATCATGCGGCCCAGGGAGCGATCCCCTTTGCCAATCAAGTCCTCCAGGATGCTAAAGCGAATATCGGTAAAGTGGGCCTTGACTCCCCGCAGCCGCCGCAGTTCCCTTTGCAGCAGATCCTGCTTGCGCCGCACGTCAGCGTAGTCCACCCGGTGCCACTGGAAGGGCGTGTGGGGCTTGGGGACAAAGTTGGAGAGGGTGAGGGTAAACTCCACCCGCTTGCGGCCCAGGGCCGCACATTCTCGCTGCAGCATCTCGACCGTGCGGGCAATCCCAATCACATCGTCGTCAGTCTCGCCGGGCAGGCCAATCATGAAGTAGAGCTTAATTTTGTCCCAGCCCTCCTGGACTGCAGTGCGAATGCCGCGAATGAGGTCAGCATCGCTAAGGCCCTTGTTGATGATGTCCCGCAGCCGTTGCGTGCCGGCCTCCGGAGCAAAGGTCAGCCCCGAGCGGCGGGATCCCTTCATGATGGCGGAAATGTTCTCATCAAAGCGATCCACCCGCTGGCTGGGCAGGGAAAGGGCAATGTGCTGGCCAAGGAGACGGTTATGTAGCTCTGCTCCCACCGCTGGCAGGGAAAGGTAGTCAGAGCAGCTGAGAGAAGAAAGAGAAAACTCGTTGTAGCCGGTCTTGCGCAAGCCCTGCACCACCGCCTCCACTACCGCTTCCGGATCGACATCGCGGGCAGGGCGGGTGAGCATGCCGGGTTGGCAAAAGCGACAGCCGCGGGTACAGCCACGTCGCACTTCCACCACCAGGCGGTCGTGGACAGTGGCCACCAGCGGTACTAGACCAATGGAGTACTGCAGTTGGGGCAGCGCTACGCGGCGGCGAATGCGCTCCGGCACCCCAGGCACGATGGGCCGCGGGGGGATCCCCTCGTAAAACTGCGGCACATACACTCCTGGCACCTGGGCCAGCTCCAAGAGCACCTCCCGGCGGGGCTTGTGCAGGGATCCGGCCAGCACCTGACCAATTTCCGGCAGCACCTCTTCCCCATCCCCGAAGACGAAGAAATCAAAAAAGTCGGCAAAGGGCTCTGGGTTGGAGGTGGCAGTCGGCCCACCGGCAAAGATGAGGGGACACTCTTGTGGGGTAAAGGCTTGCCGTTCCCACCACTTGAGCGGGATCCCGGCCAGATCCAGCATCTCTAGGATGTTGGTGCCCCCCAGCTCATAGGCCAGGCTGAAGCCGACAATGTGGAAAGCGCGCAGGGGGCGACGCGATTCTACGGCAAACAGCGGGATCCCCAGCTGCCGCATCCGAGCCGCCAGATCCGGACCTGGCAAGTAGGTGCGGTCGCACAACTGGTCTGGCTGGGCGTTGAGGATGTTGTAGAGGATGATGTGGCCCAGGTTGGAAGCCCCCACCTCGTACAGCTCCGGGTAACTTAGCACCCAACGCACCCGTGCCGAGTCCCAAGGGCGATGGACAGCCCCGAATTCTTTGCCCAAGTAGCGAGCTGGCCGCTGGATTTCAGGCGTGAGCAAGCGATCCAAATCAACGGGTTCTAGGTGTGCTTCCGTGGCAGCCGCAGCAAGCATGGGGATCCTGGCAAGAAGTAAACGCAGCTACTAATTCTGACTCTAGCCGAACTTTTCCAGCAGCCCAAACCCGGCGTGGTTTCTGTGTAGGCAACGGGCGCAACCCTCAAGAAAAGGACAGCTCGACGGGAAGTGATCCCGTAAAGATCCCTCCAGTGGGGCAGTGGAGATAAACCCCGCTCCTAGCTAGGGGTCGTGGAAAAAGTCCGCCTTTGTCCAGTGTTGTATCAGTCTTCAGAGCGGTCAATCCTGCTCTTCCTCTGCCTTGAGGGAGTACCCAGAAGCTACTGCCAAAGCTTCCAGCGAGCGGAGTCCCACGTAACTGCGGCCATTGATAATCCAAGTGGGATAGCTGGTGATCCCTGCCTTCGTACATTCCTCAACCTGAGGCGTGCCGGGCCCGTTGGGCGAGCACTCCACGTAGGGTATCTGGGCAAAGGCCGACC
Organism: Synechococcus sp. WC10meta; assembly: GCF_047461475.1. Lineage (NCBI taxonomy): Bacteria > Bacillati > Cyanobacteriota > Cyanophyceae > Synechococcales > Synechococcaceae > Synechococcus > Synechococcus sp. WC10meta. The sequence continues at coordinate 3,659 of NZ_JANSHF010000009.1, read as the reverse complement.
CAAACAAGGCCTTCTGCTCTTGGCAGTGGGGGCACCAATAGGCCCCGTACATGGTGGCGCCAATCTTGCGCAGGTGGGCTGCTAAGCCTGCCGCTAGGGGGCTGGGCGGAGGAGCCTGCTTGGCGTACACCCCAAGGGTAACTACCAACGTAAACAGGCCCACGAGAATGTAACTGAAAGCCAGCTTGGCCCAGTCCAGCCAGCGGTGGCCAAACACCGTGACGAGCCACAGCCCCGCTACCAACCCCATCGCTGCCGTGCAGTACAGGCAGAATTGCCGTAGCACCGCCACCATCAGGTAAAGCATGTACAGCTCAAAGGCAGTCATGGCGGAAACCAAGCCAAATAGGGCTGGCCACCGCCACCGCTTCACTCCCGGAATCCCCTCCGGCAGCCCTGCCAGGGCCAAGACGGCTAGAAACCCCAGCAGGCCAATGGCTGCGGTTGGGATCCCCAAAAACTCTGCCCACCGACTGGAGAGCACCAGGTTACACCCCCCATCCCCCCCACAGAAGGCAGCAGGCTGCTCCGTCAGCTTGGTGTAGGTAAGGTAGGCTGTTAACAGAACTCCCAAGCTGGACAAGAAGACCAAGATTGGGCGCGCATGGCGCTGCAGCCAGGTTTCTTCTGGGGTTCTGAGATAGGAAGCCATAGGATCGTTCCAGCAGCTTGACACCCCTGAAATTATAGAGGGGCAGAATTGACCTCGTCCGTGGGATCTAACACCGGCAAGCCGGCTGAGCGACGCACTTGGGCAGCCAAACTGTCTCCCAGCCGCAGGGATCCCAGCTTGGGGTCAGAGAGGGGGCGGTCGCAGATCCCCCAGCGGCGGCGAAAGTAGCGGGCCAAGTCGGCTTCGGCCAAAACTAGATAAACTGGACGGCCATGGGGACAGGTGTGGGGGTTAGCCGTGCGCTGCCAGGCATCCAGCAACTGCTGCATCTGCTCCAGGGTAAGCGGGATCCCGTTGCGCAAGGCACCACGACAGGCCAGGGTTACCTGAGCTGCTTCTAGATCCGCACAGCGGCTGAGTTCCAGAAGGGATCCCTGCACCTCTTCGGGATCTTCAGAGCAGAGAGCTAGCGGCAGGCGGCGCACCAAATACGTAGCGGGGCCAAAGGGTTCCGGCTCTAGCCCCAGCTGTTCCAGCTGCTCCACGGCTTGGGAAGACAATCCCTGCAACATGACTGGTGTCTCGAGCTCCACTAGCTGCCAGTGCCGTTGGATCTCCTCGTAGCGCACTCGCTCGTGGGCCAGGTGTTGCTCCACTAGCCACAGCCCCTGGGGGTGCTCCGCTAGAATGTAGGTTCGGTGCAGTTGGGCTAGCGCCTTCAGGGGAGGCAGGGAGCAGCCGGCGGCGGAGGGAGCTGAAACCTTGTAGAGCGACTTGGACTCGCTGGCGCGGAGGAGATGGAGAGAGCGGCGGCTGGACTGGGCAGAGCCTGCGCGCAGAAGATCCTGCAGGTACTGGCGCAATTGCTCCTGTCGCTTCTGCGGCTTTTGTAGATAGAGCTCGCTCTTAGCCGGATGGCGGTTCCAGTCCACTTGTTCCGGTGGCAGGCGCAGGTGCACCACTACCAGAGGATGGCGGTGGCGGGGCAAAGCGTGTTGAAAGACTGACTGGATTAGCCGTTGCCACTCCAGCATCTGCACAAAGCGACCATTGACGGCCACCCGGATCCAATCGGGGCGAGGGCGATGCAGGCGATCCGGCAAGCCCACCACCAACTCCCAGTCGCTATCCCCCTCTTGAATGCGCCGGTAGCGCAGATCGGAAGGCTCCACCTGCGGCAACATTTGCAGGAGCAGATCCTGCAGAGATTGGCCCGGCCAAAGACTAAGTAGCAGCTGCCCCTCCTGGCAGACTTGCCAGCTAACCTCTGGATGGGCTAGCGCAGCGTTCTGGACCAAGGTTAGGAGTGAGCGCGTCTGGGGCGGGGGACAGCGGCGCAGGGGCCAGCTAGCAAACAAATCCGCCACCGTCACGACTGTCCCCAGAGCGGTGGCTGCTGGCTGCTTGTGGATCAACTCCCCCTGCTGGTCGTAGGTAGCCAGCCAGCCATGCTCATCGGTGGCATGACGGGTCTGGATGGTCAGGGATCCCAAGCGGGCTAGGCTGTGCAGAGCTTCTCCGCGAAACCCCAAGCTGCCCCCATCCCACTTGCTCGTGGTATGGCGACGGGCTACCTGCTCCAACTCCGAGCCTGGGATCCCTTGGCCGTTATCGGCTACCCGCACCTGCCAGCGGCTGGGCCAAAGATCTACCTGAACGCGGCTGGCCTGGGCATCGAGGGCGTTTTCTATCAATTCCCGCAGGGCTGCCTCCAGGGAGTCGATCACCTCTCCCGCCGCCATTTGGGCAACTCGTTCCGGACTTAGAGGCCGAATCTTGACCATGGGAATATCTAGCACTGCTCCGCGGGGAGTCCTCTTTGCTCAATACGCCCAGTATGTCCTGAAAGAAAAACCCCTGGCGCTGAGGCCAGGGGGAGGAGGGTTAGGAAACCTGGGGAGGCACTAGCCCCGCACAGCCGGCGCTACCTCCACCGCCGCCAAGTCCAGCGGGAAGTTGTGCGCATTCCGCTCGTGCATCACTTCCATCCCCAGGTTGGCACGGTTGAGCACGTCCGCCCACGTCCCAACCACGCGCCCATTGCTGTCCACAATCGACTGGTTGAAGTTAAACCCATTCAGGTTGAACGCCATGATGCTGATGCCCAACGCCGCAAACCAAATCCCCACCACCGGCCAGGCCGCCAGGAAAAAGTGCAGGCTGCGGCTGTTGTTGAACGACGCATACCGGAAAATCAACCGGCCAAAATACCCATGCGCCGCCACAATGTTGTAGGTCTCTTCCTCTTGACCAAACTTGTACCCCAGATTCTGCGACTCCTCCTCCGAAGTCTCCCGAATCAGGGTGCTGGTCACCAAAGACCCGTGCATCGCACTAAACAGCGCACCCCCAAACACGCCAGCCACGCCCAGCTGGTGGAACGGGTGCATCAAAATGTTGTGCTCCGCCTGGAACACCAACATGAAGTTGAACGTCCCAGAAATCCCCAGGGGCATCCCATCAGAGAACGACCCCTGCCCAATCGGGTAAATCAAAAACACCGCTGTTGCCGCTGCCACCGGCGCCGAGTAGGCCACCGCAATCCAGGGACGCATCCCCAAGCGGTAGCTCAGCTCCCACTCGCGCCCCATGTAGCAGTACACCCCAATCAAAAAGTGCAGCACAATCAGCTGGTAGGGGCCGCCGTTGTACAGCCACTCGTCCAAAGAGGCGGCTTCCCAAATCGGATAAAAGTGCAAGCCAATGGCGGCCGACGAGGGCACCACTGCGCCGGTGATGATGTTGTTCCCGTACAGCAGTGAACCCGAAACCGGCTCGCGGATGCCGTCGATGTCAACTGGAGGAGCACCAATGAAGGCAATGATGAAGCAGGTGGTGGCAGTCAGCAGGGTGGGGATCATCAACACGCCAAACCAGCCGATGTAAAGCCGGTTGTCGGTAGAAGTCACCCACTCGCAGAACTGCTCCCACACGTTGCTAGCTGAGCGACGTTGGAGAACAGTGGTCATAAAGCCTAACTTCCCTGTGGAAGTGCGAAGATGGACAACCTAACCTTAATCCAACCGTTAAGTTCTGTCAACTCTCC